>WHTL01000154.1 GCA_009377735.1 Acidimicrobiia bacterium | reverse complement strand
TGCTCGCCGGTCTCGTCCTCGCCGGTCGGCTGCCGGACTCATGGCTGATCTGGGGCGGCACCGGATTCCTTGGAGCCTTCACCACCTTCTCGACCTTCACCTACGAAACCGTCCAGCTCATCGAGGACCAGGCGTGGAGGTACGCAGCCTGGAATCTGATCCTCACCGGACCCCTCAGCTTTGGCGCAGCCGCCGTCGGTTACCTAATCGCGTCCCTCCCGTAACACGGGGCTGAGGCTCGACGAAATGCTCAGGGCGCTGAATGTCCTTGCATCCGGCAGCGGCCTCGTTGCGATCACGCTCGCCGAACTCAATCCCCACAACGCCAGGGCGGACGACGGGTTATTGGAGCGTTTCGTGGCGTAATTCTCCGACGCCATCGGCTAAAGCTTGCCCCACCTCCATTTCCCTATTAGAAAGAGATGACCGAGAGCTGGGGAGGCGTCGGGGGAGTGGGAGTGATCATTGGCGTCTTCCAACGGATCGCCGTTCGGTCATGCAGCGGCCATCCTCGGTCGGTCGGTTCAGACGGGGCTGGTCCGTGGCGCGAACATGATGATGGCGACACCGACGATGCAGACGGCGGCGCCGATGAGGTCGTATCGATCGGGTCGAAACCCGTCGAAGACCATACCCCAGGCGAGAGATCCGGCTACGAACACACCGCCGTAGGCGGAGAGGATCCGTCCGAAGTGAGGGCTGGGTTGGAGGGTGGCGACGAAACCATAGATCCCGAGGGCGGTGACGCCCGCCAGGATGAGGAGGGCGCCCCGTCTCTCCCGGACCCCTTGCCAAACGAGGTAGGCGCCGCCGATCTCGGCGACTGCTGCGATAACGAAGAGGGCAACAGATCTGAGAATGGTCATGGATCGCAAGGGTAGGTCCGGGGTGCCGTCACGCCGCCACGCCGAACAGGGCGGTGATGACTGGTTGGGCGTTCTCGCCCCCGGTGACATCGAGTGTGACCATTCCGCCACCAATTCCGATGGAGAAGGTGAAGAACCCACAGCAGGCCTGCTCGTCGGCGGAGAGCCTGGCAATGGTGGCCACATCGGCATTGTCGGGAAAGGCCATCCGGATCCCGTACGGAATCGGTTCACGATGATCAGCTCCGGCGAGGAGGGTGTTCCAGTCGTCTATTCGGTCGCCGAGCTGATCCGATCCGAGGGTGCAGGCGATCTCACCCGCTTCGACATCGGCTAGCGGGAGTTCTTGCCTCTCCGACCCCTTGACTCGATTGGGCTCGGTGCGGCATCCGCAGCGCTCGTCGCAGGCTCCGGCGGCGGTGTGGGTTCCAAGTTGGGTTGCGGCCGATTCCAGCTGGGCGGTGAGCCCAACGAGTTCGGCGATGTCGTCGCGGGCCCCTTTGGGCGCGATCGTAGGAGGTCTCGGCCACCGCGCAGCTCCCCTGACCTCGGTCGCGGTAAGGAAGGTCCGGTTACTGAGGTTGTTCGCACTGGGCCATCTCATCCTGGTGATTCGTGCCGGTCATCTCCTCTCGAATTTGTATGGTTCTGGCTCGGTAGTTCAGGGACCGGGTTCGTCGGCGGGCTTTGCCGGACTGGTCTAGCCCTGCTGCTCTTCTAGGTGGGCGGCGATGGTTGCGGTGAGGGCGAGGATCCGGTGGGTTCCGGCGTCCTCGCCCTTCTCGAAGTCGTCCCCGTCGACGGCCATTGAGTTGGTGACGTGGGCGATGCACACCACCCGTTGACCCGTCGCCGTCGCGTACGCGTAAAGGGAAGCGGCTTCCATCTCGACGGCGTGTACTCCGGCGGCATTCGCCGATGCGATCGCGGATGGGGTCTCGCGAAAGGGGGCGTCGGTGGTCCACGACGCCCCTCGGTGGACCGGCTCATCGAGACCCTCGAACGCACCGGTAAGCGATTCGGAGAGATCGCGGCGGAGGTGGGCCCAATCCGTCGTCGGGAGGTAGTGGCCGCTAGTACCGTCGTCGCGCCATGCCCGTTCGATGAGGACGAAATGGGGCAGCGGAGCGAGTGGGTTGATGACACCGGCGGAGGTGACCGAGATGAGCAGCGTGCATCCGGATGCGGCGAGCTGTTCGGCGACGAGCACGGCGTAGGGGCCACCAACGGCGCAGGGCACGATGCCGACCTCGCGACCGCCGATGTCGGTGACCCACAGCTCGGAGTGGTAGCAGGCCCATCCCTCGTGGCGCTGGGCGGCACCTGTGGTGACGAGGTGCCGAACGACATCACCGTCAGGGTCGAGCAGGCACACAGCTGGCACCGGAATGTCGTGCAGGTTGCGTTGACGTCGGGCCTCGCGCAGCAGGTTCGCGGCAGTGAACACCGACCCCTCGTCGTAGGCGCGGGCGCTCATCTCAATACGTCGATCGGTCGTCATCGTCATCGTGGCGTCTCGCGACGAGCAGTGGTGCCGGCGATCCAGCTGAACGGCTGTGTGTCACCGGCAGGGGCCGTGTGGACCTCGCGTCGCTCCTCGACGATCGACACACCGGCATCCACCTACGCCGCCAACTCACCTTCGAGTTCGATCGCCTCGGTGATGGCCTCCTGACTCAAATCGGGATAAAGCGCAGCCACATTCTCAATGGAGTCAAACCTCCGGTAGAGCGCCGCGAGAGTCCTAGTGGTGACTCGAGACCCAGCAACGTGAGTTTCGCCTGCTACCTTTCCGGGAACGATTCGTAGGTGCGGGCGTGGACTGATGAGATCAGGTCCACGACCATCGGCCCAGCTGAAAGGACCCAACAGGTCGAGACTCTCCTCGAATACCCCGGCGCCTTTGGAGTCCTGGAATCGATCTGCTGTGCCAATGAAAATATCACCGGTGGGGTCCACTCTGAGTGGTGACCCCTGGTCCCCGTCCGGGGACCACAAATCGAGGCCCAACTTGTCAACCTCTTCCAGCGCCCGGCGAACCTCGTTCATCGGACTCGCTTGAATGATCTCCAAGTCGTGGCTCTTTGGATGCCGAAGCCAATAGACGAGGCGAAGAGCCATAAGATCTGCATACGACCAACGTTTTGGGCGTTCAGGCGCGATAGTGGGGACGACGATCCCCTCACGTGCCCAGTAGTAGACGGTGGATATCGGGACGCCCGAGAGGGCAGCCGCTCTTTCCGCCTCATAGCAACCCTCGAAAGCGGCCAACACACGATTTGAATTGATGGTGAGGGGCATAAGGAATCCGGTTTCCTCGATCGCTCTGAAAGGTACCACGATCCCTACCGGCACTAGGTATTGCGAGACGCGTTACGCGATCCGAATAGACGGCATCTGGGATGACCGTTGGTCGGATTGGTTTGGGCTCGAGGTCAGCCACGAGGGCGGCGACACCATCCTCAGTGGTGAGCTGGCCGATCCATCAGCACTGCATGGGGTACTGGATAAGATTCTCGATCTGGATCTCTCGTTGACATCGGTGCGGCGCACCTCTCCGAAGGGAGGTGACTCGACTAGGGGGTGTAGTGGTTGACTATGTGAGACTCCCGGTCGATCAGGAACCAAGCGCGCTCACCGTCACCGAGAGCTTGAAGCCGTTCGGTTCGTTTTATGACACCGAGTTCGTCGTACTCGCCGATGTGGACCACCTCCATGGCTGGAGGATCCGGCGGCGTCCGATGGCGTGCTGAACCAACTCCTGATGAGTTTCCCTGGCGATGCCCGATACCGAACACACCCTGTCGATTGTTGGATTGGCGCACCGAGGGTTGCGACAACATTCGAATCGCATACAGCTCATAGTCGAGGGCGTGGCCATGCATCATCGAGGAGAGAATCACTTAGGCACCGGTCGTTCAGGCGACTCCCCGCGTCTTAGGTCGCAGGAAATACCAATTCTCTGCCACCTCTATGGGACAAATGTCAGCGATAAAAGCAGTTCATGGCCATGGTGGCTGACCACCCCCGACTGGGCACGCCATGGCCTCGACGAATGTCGAGCGAATGCAGGGCCCCACAGAACCTGCTGACAGAAAGGTCGGCGTGGATATCACCACCATGGTGGAGCCGTCCGCGACGATGGCGTCGGCGATGATGAAGTCGTCCAGGTCGGGGTTCGAGATCCGAATGTCGCCTCCGGCGGCGGATCACTACCAGTGGTCATACGATCTCCCGGGCACCGGAGAAAGAGGTAAACCGGTTGACATTCGGAATGATTCAGCAAGAGCTGTATTGTACGGACCATACTGAATCCAGAGACACGGGAGGAAGCCCTGGCTCGGGTGGGTCGTGCACTCGCGGATCCGACCCGCTGCCGCCTGCTCTTGGCGATCGTCGACGGCGTGCGGTATCCGGGTCATCTCGCCGACCACCTGAAACTTTCGAAGACGAATGTATCAAACCATCTCGCCTGCCTGCGCGACTGCGGCCTGGTGGCCGCCACCTACGAGGGCCGCCATGTCCGCTACGAGATCGCCGACCCGCATCTCGCCTCGGCGCTGATGGATCTGGCCCAAGTCGTGCTGGCAGTCACCCCCTCAGACGACTGCCTCAACAGTGACGCGTCCTGCACGTGTCAGGCCTGCGCCGGCGTGGAACCGGCGGAGGTGTCATGAGCGAGAATTCCGGCCCCCACCGCGATCACGGACATGACGAGCACGGCCACGACGATCACGGACATGGGGATGGACACCAGGGATCCTGGTGGCAGGACCGCAAACTCCAGATACCTCTCCTCTCCGGGCTGCTCCTCGGTGCTGGTCTCACCGCCTCCTGGTTAGACGCCCCGACCGTCGGCTCGGTCCTGTTTTGGGCGGCGCTTGTCGCCGGTGGCTCCCAGTTCGCCCCCGAGGCGATCGAGAGACTGTTCAAGGGTCGGCTGGGCATCGGTCTGTTGATGACCATCAGCGCGGTCGGCGCCGTGATTCTCGGCCACGTCCAAGAAGCCGCCGCCCTTGCGTTTCTGTATTCGATCGCCGAGGGCCTGGAACACCGGGCGATGGATCGGGCAAGAGCCGGGCTGCGTGCCCTCCTGGACCTGGTCCCCGAAACCGCAACCATCCTCCACGGAGGTGTCCAGCAGGAGGTGGAGTCCAGAGACCTGCAGGTCGGACAGGTCCTCTTGGTCCGACCAGGCGAACGTGTCGCAACCGACGGGATCGTCCTGACTGGTTTGAGCAGCGTCGACACGTCCGCCGTCACCGGAGAGTCGATCCCCGTCGACGTGTCCCCCGGCGAGACGATCGTGGCAGGATCGATCAACGTGGGTGGTGCACTCAAGGTCGAAGCCACAGCTCCCGGCACCGACAACTCCCTGACCACCATCGTCTCCCTGGTCGAACAAGCCCAGAAGGAGAAGGGCGCCAGAGCTCGCCTGGCGGATCGGATCGCCCGACCCCTCATCCCCGGCATCATCATCGTCGCCACACTGGTAGCGGTGATCGGGTCGATCCTCGGAGACCCCGGAGTCTGGATCGAAAGGGCCCTGGTGGTGTTGGTCGCCGCCTCTCCCTGTGCTCTCGCCATCGCCGTGCCGGTCACCGTGGTCTCGGGTATCGGCGCCGCCAGCAAATTCGGGGTCATCGTCAAGAGCGGAGCCGCCTTCGAACGGCTCGGCGAGATCCGCCACGTCGCCGTGGACAAAACCGGAACCCTGACCCGCAACCAGCCCCAAGTGGTCAAGGTCGTACCCGCGCCCGGTTTCGACGAGACCACCCTCCTCAACCACGCGGCAGGGCTGGAAGCCAACAGCACCCATCCTCTCGCCCGGGCCGTCACCGACGCCGCCCCCACGACACTGCCAGCAACCGGAGTCACAGAACACCCAGGCCAAGGGCTCACCGGAGTCATCGAAGGTCAGACCATCAGGGTTGGCAGTCCACGCTGGATCGAACCCGGACGACTCGACACCCAAGTCCGCCAGCTGGAAGACGACGGCATCACCGTCCTCGCCGTGGCCAACGACGATGGGATCATGGGCCTGATCGGAGTCCGCGACGAGATCCGATCCGAAGCACCAGAGACGCTGGCCGACCTTGCCGGCGTGGGGATCGACGTGACCATGCTCACCGGCGACAACCACCGCACCGCCAAAGCCATCGCCGGGGCCGCCGGCATCAGCCGAGTGCACGCCGAGCTCCGGCCGGAAGACAAGGCCCGCATCGTCACCCAACTCTCCCAACAACGGCCCACCGCCATGATCGGCGACGGCATCAACGACGCCCCCGCCCTCGCCGCAGCAGACATCGGCATCGCCATGGGCGCCACCGGATCAGACGCCGCCATCGAATCCGCCGACGTCGCATTCACCGGCCACGACCTACGCCTGATCCCCCAAGCCCTCCACCATGCCCGCCGAGCCAAGAAAATCATCAACCAAAACGTGGTCCTATCCCTGGCCATCATCACCGCACTGGTGCCACTCTCCGCCATCGGCACACTAGGACTGGCCACCGTCGTCCTCATCCACGAACTCGCCGAAGTCATCGTCATCGGCAACGGCCTACGAGCCAGCCGAACAGCTTCCTAGACGGACGACTGCAGACCAATCAGAATAGGAGCAGCCAGGGGGTCTTCCCTAGCAGGCATTTGGGGCTTGACCTTCGACCTGGGTCGAAGGTTTATGGTGGGCTATGACACAGTTTCTGATTTCTGAGGCACGCCTTCTTGTTCGTAGAAACGCAACGCCGACTCGGTGAACCCCGTCGCCCGAGCAGAAGACGCGCAACTGGCACCCATCGCGCTGCCCCACGCCGGAGAGTCGTTCAACTTGGAAACCGCCCGCCGAATGCGCCGACTTCCTCGACGAGCTCGGCGAGGTCGGCTACATGTTCCCCGCTCGTGTCGTCGACTTGCTGCGTAACGAGGCGAAGGACCCAGCTTCCATATGGAGGAAACCCACATGATGTCTAAACCCGGGGTGCGCCAAGACGCCAGAGAACAGGCTCACAGGGCCGCCGAGGCGATCCGACAGCTCAACCACCACACCTTGCCGCACGAAGATTGGCCGGGACTCGACTCCGTGCAAGACCTCTCCGACGTGGTGACCGAGTTGACATACATGGTGGGACGTCTGCCCCAGGCTTGTGAGCAACAGTCACTGTGGCTCGACCGCCATGCCGAAGCTATCGGGGACGACCGCGGCGACCCCTCAACTGTGGAAGAACTGCAAGAGAGCCTCCTCCTGATCGGTGAGGAGGCGAGAAAGCTGCATGAGCTCATGTCCCCCTCCGCGGCGACCGCCAGCCATCTCCACCACCCGGGCGACGACCGTGACCCGGAAATGACATGAGATACTTCTTCGTCAAAGCGCTCCTGGGGATTGGGGTGTGCCTGGGGTGCGCACTCCTCATCCTCGCTCGCTTCTTTCTCTCGAACGTCATGATGGGGATGGTCCTCGGCTTCCTCGACGGAGCACTCATCGGGTGGCTCATGTCCCCCTCCGCGGCGACCGCCAGCCATCTCCACCACCGCCCCACAGACGAAGAAGCAGACCGATGATGGCCAAGTCGCCACAAGGAGGTTGTATCTGATGGCATTGGCCGTGTGGCCTGGATCTGTCAGATGGTGAGTAGTCGATGGAGTCGCTGGGCGGTGAAGGCGACGCGGGCGATGCTGAGTCCTGCTGCGGGGAGGAGTGCTAGGGGATGCACGTGGGCGGCGAGAAGGGCAGCGGCAATCATGGTCCCGTCCAATGCGATGAGTGTGAGTGCTCCTAGTCGTGCGGTGGTCTGGGATCGTTTGAGTCGTCCTCTGGTGTGGGTTGTTGTCAGAAGCATTCCGATGGTGACGAACAGCGCTAGCCCGAAGGTGATGCGTCCGAGGAGGGGGATAGGCCAGTTCCAGGCTCTGGACGGGATGAGGATGGTGGCGGCCCATGCCAGTCCGACCAGGGGTCCGGTGGCGAGCAGCAGCGTGGCGAGGCGACGCCCGGGGCTATGGTGGATGAAGGCCTGTTCCACGATGTCGGGGTCGCCGAATGCGGCGATGGTGGCTTGCGCGGCGGCGAGCTCGTCGGCCTTCTTCGTGAGCTGCTCGCCATAGGTTTCGGCTAGTCCATCGAGAAGTTCCTCGACGGCGGGTTGTGGCAGCCGGTTGGACAGTTCGGCGGCGTATTCGTCAATGAGCTCGCCACCGCTCATCGACTCGGCTCCAGCATGGTCTGCAGCGTGGCGGCGAACTGCAGAGAGGCCTGGCGATCTCGTGCGAGACGCCTCTTGCCGGTGGGGGTGAGCTGGTAGGTGCGACGACGTCGGCCGTCGACGACCGACCATGAGCTCTTCACCAGATGGTCGTCTTCGAGACGGTGCAAGGCGGGATAGATCGTTCCGGTGGGGAGGTTGAAACGGCCGCCGCTGGTCTGGCGGAGTGTCTCTTTGATGGCGTACCCGTGGCCGGGTCCTTCCTCCAAAGCTGTGAGCAGTAGAACGTCGAGGTGGCCCTTAAGCGCTTGCGACTCCTTCATATGTAGGTATATTACACTACGACGGGGGTAGGTATACTATCTATAGGAGCGATGAGAACTCGTGGCTGACTCTGCGGTGATCGCTGAGGGACTGGGCAAGACCTTCGGCCAAGTGCAAGCCCTCAACGACCTGGACCTTCATCTTCCACACGGCCAGGTCCTTGACGTGTTGGGGCCAAACGGGGCCGGCCGCACCCTGGTCGATACTGTCCGCAACCTGTTCGTGATCCTGCTAATGGCGGCAACCGGGGCGACTGTTGCGTTCCGCTTCCACGGCGACTCCGGGGCAGACGTAGCAGCGCTTCTGTTGGCCCTCGTCGTCGGTGTGAGCCTGTCCTGGCTCAACGCCGTGCTGGGATTGGTTGTGAGAGACGCGGAAATCGCCACCCTGGCGGGCGCGTTCGCTACGGTGCTTCCTGGTCTTCTCGAGTTCTACGTTCGTCCCGGTTGGCACCATGCCCGATTGGCTGCGGGTCTTCGCAGAGGTCAACCCGATCACCGTCACCGTGGACGCCCTGGGAAGTCTCACCCTCGGTCTGGACTCGGCTGCCGCGGTTGTCGACGCCGTCGTCTGGGTTGGGATCCTTCTAGCCGTTTCCGTGCCGCTGGGCGTTGTGCGAGACCGCGTGGTCAACTCATGAACCTAGGCGAGGCAGCTCAGGCGTCACCGGGCGCGT
>WHTL01000422.1 GCA_009377735.1 Acidimicrobiia bacterium | reverse complement strand
CGATGTGGGCTTTGTCCGCCAGGATCAGGTTCATCAGCTGCCGGTTATACGATTTCACCGGGCATTGGCCGGTCTGGAAGCGGTGCGACCTGGCCCATCCCAAGCCGATCCGAACCTTGAGCTGGCCGATCTTGGCGTCGTCGTCGATGCCGCCCGGATCACCAGTGACGTACAGGCCGGGAATGCCGAGCCCGGCTCCGACCCGGGTGATCCCCATTACGTCGTTGAGCACCGTGGCTGGAGCCTCACCGGCGTCGGCGCCGTGGCCACGTGCCTCGAATCCGACCGCGTCGACGGAAGCATCCACCTCTGGCTCCCCCACGATGTCGGCGATCATGTCAGCCAGGTCGGCATCGCTGCTCAGGTCCACCGTCTCACAGCCGAAGCTCGCCGCCTGGGCGAGACGCTCGGGGATCATGTCTCCCACGATCACGGTCGACGCTCCCAGCAGTTGCGACGAATGGGCGGCGGCCAGACCGACCGGGCCAGCTCCTGCCACATATACCGTGGACCCTGTGGTCACCCCGGCGGTGAAGGCGCCGTGGTACCCCGTGGGGAAGATGTCGGAGAGCATCGTGAGGTCGCGGATCTTGGCTAGTGCCTGGTCGCGGTCGGGGAACTTCAACAGGTTGAAGTCGGCGAACGGGATCATCACGTATTCGGCCTGTCCCCCGATCCAGCCGCCCATGTCCACATATCCGTAGGCGGCCCCCGGGCGGGCCGGATTCACGTTGAGGCATACTCCGGTCTTGCGCTCGTTACACATGCGACACCGACCGCAAGCGATGTTGAAAGGCACCGAGCAGATGTCACCCGGCTGGACAAACAGGACGTCGTCGCCAACCTCGACAATCTCCCCGGTGATCTCGTGACCAAGGGTCTGACCCACCGGAGCGGTGGTGCGTCCCCGAACCATGTGCTGGTCGCTCCCACAGATGTTGGTCGTAACGACCTTGAGGATGGCGGCGTGTGGGGCCGCCGCCGGAATACCCAGCCAACTAGCGACCTCTTCGGGGATCTCCAATTTCGGGTATTCGGTTGGCTCGACGACCACCTCGCCGGGGCCGTCGTATACCACCACGCGGTTTCCATTTCCAGGCATGTGTGTCTCCTCTCGTAACAGGTCCTCCGCTACGGGAACCGGAGACGACGAAACGGGTTGGGCTCACCTCCTCTGTCGGTAACCGGGCTGATCACCTGGCCTTCCCCAGACCGATCGGTTTTGGTTTCGAGGTCCGGAGCATCGGGCCGTGCCGGCTAACGGGACAAGTCGCTCGTCACGGGGACTCCTTCGGAGAACCTTGCCCCAAATTCTACAATGGAGCTGGTCCACAGTGCCTGTGGGAGAGGGCGTTTTGTTTCGCGAACTGCCCGACCCGGATCCAAGCGAGGCCGTCGACCTGACGCTCATACCTCCTCGATGATGCGGATATCCCTCTCGGCGCCGTTGTCGAGCGCCCGAAGAGCCCGCTGATATGCGGGGCTCTCGTAGGCGCCTACCGCCTTCTCCACACTCTCGAACTCGATGATCACGGTCCGGGCCATGACCCCGGCCTCGAAGACACGGTGGGGTTCACCTCTGGCAAGGAAGCGACCACCCCAGTCGGTCATCACGGAACCGGCCAGCTCGACGTACTCGGCGAGTTTGTCCTCATCTTTGATGGAGCGGAATGTGTTGATCCAGTATGCCTTCTTGGTCATGGGGGCCTTCTCCTTTGTCAACCTGGCTCAGCATCATCTCCAACCGTCATTGAAGCAGGGTCGGCCTGGTCCACATTGACGGTGGTTCATCATCCGTGACCGAGCGTCCCACCATTGAGATTGCCGCCAAGGCGACATAACGTGTGAGCAGTGATGGATCCGACCAGCCTCCCAAACGACCTCCCGATACCGATCGATGATGGTGCCTGTGATCACCTCCCCGGGGTCGAGATGCCCGCCATCGAGTTGGCGTCGACGATGGGCTCTCCTCGGGTGCTTGACCAGGTTTCGTCACGCTGGCTGGTGTTGTACGTCTATCCCCGCACTGGTGGACCAGACATCGACCTTCCCGACGATTGGGATCTCATCCCGGGTGCCCGAGGCTGCACACCCCAGTCGTGCGCCTTCCGTGACCACCACAGCGAGCTGCGTGAACTGGACGCGACCGTGTGGGGAGTGAGCACCCAGCCTATGGCGGAACAGGTCGAGTTTACCGAGAGGATGCACATCCCCTTCCCCCTCCTCAACGACTCGGCCCTGCAACTCACCCAACCGCCATTGCAACTCCCCACCTTCACCGCCGCCGGGACCACCTTATACAAACGGGTTACGCTCATCGCGGAGCACGGCAAGATAGCCAAGGTCTTCTACCCGGTATTCCCACCAGACCGCAATGCGGCGGACGTCATCGAATACCTCACCTCCCTGGTCTGAACATCGGAAGACTCGTCGGAGTCGAGGGTCATGACTCGCTAGCAGAGAGCTGATCGGTAGGCACCTGG
>WHTL01000358.1 GCA_009377735.1 Acidimicrobiia bacterium | reverse complement strand
GACCTTCACCACCGAGCACGCCTGCTGCGAAAGTCGGGTGACCAACATTCATCGGTTCGCCGATCTGATGCAGGGTGTCTATCTCAACCCGGGTGAATCCGTCTCATTGAACGGTCATGTTGGGGAGCGCACCGAGGAGAAGGGGTTCGTTCCTGGAGGATTCATCAGCCGGGGCCACCTGGTGACCGACATTGGCGGTGGGGTATCCCAGTACGCCACCACCATCTTCAACGCCGCCTTTTACGCCGGACTCGATTTCGAGACCTACCAGAGTCACTCCCTATATATATCACGGTATCCGAGGGGCCGTGAGGCCACCATCTCACACCCCGCACCCGATCTCGAGATCGTGAACACCACCGACTATCCCATCCTGATCGGGAACACATATACCGATACCTCCATCACAGTGAACATGTACTCGACACCCAATGTGGAGGTTCTGGAGACCGGTCAGGTGGAATCGACCTGGGGTGAGGTGTGCACCCACGTGGAGACGTTCCGTCAACGCACCTACGAGGACGGGACCGAGGTGGACGACTCCGTCTTCGCTATCTACCGCCCCGACGAGGGCATCTCCTGTGATGGGAGCAGGATCCCCGAGCCCGAGGACTGATCACGGCTGAAAGTGGTCGACGATGCGAATACCTGCACTCCGTCGTCATTCCCACACCGTCGACCACCAGACACCGACGAGATGGCGACCCATTGGGATCGACGATGTGAATACCTGCACACAACCGACATTCCCACACCGTCGACCACCAGACACCGCGGAGATGGCTATCCCGGCTCTAACGTGATCAGCATGCCCCGCACCCCTCGGCATCTCAGTGGACCCGAAGGCGATTCCGAGGCGGATCGCTCCTTGAGTTGGGATGACGTCCTGACTGGAGACGGTCTTGGAGATGCAACGACACCACCGGAAGAATCTCAACCCGAGATCGAGCAAGCGCCGTCACCCAGCGGGCCAGCGCATCGTCATCCTCGGAGAGACGAATCACGGACAAACCCGATCTTCTTCCTGGTCGCCATAATTGCGCTGCTCACGCTGGTGCTCCTGGTGGTCCTCTGGCCCCGGGAGCCCATCGAGGCCGATCTCAGTCCTCTCGGGGTGTCGAAGGACGCCTTTCGGGCCGAGGTGGTGGCTTCCACCGATGCCGAGTGCAGTTTCAGCGCCGAGATGAACTGTCATCGGGTGACCTTCCTCCTGGAAGAAGGTCCCGACGCCGGGAACGAGTTTGTGCAGGAGTTCGAGATCAGCGCATCGGCCCCTCGATTCGATCCGGGCGATGGGGTCGTACTCAACCACATACCCAACGCCGAGGAAGACTTCCGCTACCAGTTCGCAGACCGGGAGCGCCGGGGCTTACTCATAACAGCCCTCGGGGTATTCGCCTTTGCGGTGATCGCCCTGGCCCGCCTCAAAGGTGTCACCGCACTCCTCGGTCTCGCCCTGAGTGTGATAATCCTCCTGGCGTTCATCATCCCCGCGATCCTGGTTGGCAGGGAGCCGGTGGTGGTGGCCGCAGTCGGTGGAAGCGCAATTGCCCTCATCACCCTTTATCTTGCCCATGGATGGCGACGTCTCACCCACGTCGCCGCGGTGGGTCTCTTCGCCGCGCTTTTGGTGACGATCCTCATCTCCGTCGTGTTCTTCGGGCTCGCACAGTTCTCTGGACTCGCCACGGAGGAAGCTACGTATCTGACCCTGGTGCCTGGCGTCGGCATCAGCGGACTCCTTCTGGCCGGTGCCATCCTCGGCGCCCTCGGTGCCCTCGATGACGTGGCGATCGCCCAGGCATCCGCGGTATGGGAATTGAAGACGGCAAACCCGTCCATGGATCAACGGGAGCTGCTCCATGCCGGTCTCCGAGTGGGGCGTGACCACATCGCTTCCACGGTCAACACCCTGTTGCTTGCATACGCGGGTGCCGCCATGCCCCTGCTCCTGCTGTTCCACCTATCGGGCCAGCCTTTCTCAGTGCTGGCCAACTCCGAGGTCGTCGCCGTCGAGATCCTTCGCACCCTCGTGGGCTCCATCGGCCTGGTCTCCGCGATACCCATCACAACATGGTTGGCATCACGCGAGGTGACGACAAGACCACCCCGTGTCAAGAGCGTTCGGAGATACTCCGGTTGAGACGATCGATGGCGCGTTCCACCTCGGGTATCAGCTCTGGTGGCTCCAGGATGGTGAAGTCGAATCCGACCCCGATAATGTGACTCACCAGTCCATCGAGATAGTTGGAACCGATGCGAAGGACGGACCTCTCGCTGCCATGGGCCTCCACCAGTCCGTACCCCGGGGGGACACGGGCCGATAGCGACTCAGGAGGTGCGTCGAATCTGATCACGGCTTGATACCGGTACGGCAAGGTCGAGACCGACAACTGGACCAACTCGGCGGGATCGGGTGGATCGGGATACTCGGCCTTCCGACCTGTATCGAACGCCTTGAGAATCCGATCGACCCGGAAGGTGCGCCATTCTCCCTTGGTGATGTCGTGGGCCACCAGGTACCAACGTTCCCGAATGTGCACCAGTCGATAAGGAGCGACCAGACGTTCCGTTTCAACGCCGTTGCGGGCCTTATATCCCAACCGCAGACGATGTCCTTCCCGACAGGCACCGGCCAGCACGGCAAGTAGTGAGGAGTCGATCTGCTCTCTTCGGGAGCCGACCAGCACCATGCTTTCTGTGATGGCATCTACCCGGGCCGCCAGGGCCGGTGGGAGCACCTGTTCCAGTTTCACTGACGCCCGCGTGGCGGCCTCGGCAGCGCCGGCCACTGCCGACGCCCCGGCGGTACGCAACCCAACAGCCATCGCCACCGCCTCGTCGTCCTCGAGAAGCAACGGTGGGAGCCGACCTCCCCTCCCGAATCCATAACCTCCACCGGGTCCGGAGAGCGCCTCGATGGGGTAACCCAGTTCACGGAGCCGATCGATGTCTCGGCGTACGGTGCGGGTGGTGACCTCGAGACGATCCGCCAGTTCCTCCCCCGTCCACCACGCTCGGGAACCGAGGAGAGTGAGTAAACGTAGAAGACGACCACCGGAGATTGACACCCAAACAGCATGCCACAGATCCAGGACCGCACCTGTCCGCAATCTGGATGCACACTTGTTCCCAACATGAGCCACAATTACCTAACTGGAGCATCCAGTCCGAAAAATCGGGTGATACGGAAATAGGGGGGACTCCAACGTGGTTGCACTCCAACGTGGTTGAGGTGGTATTCGATGCCTCCACATCTCTTGGATGTAGGGGACATTCTGTGTCCTAAACCGTCCGTAGGTTGGACAAGGTCGCCCAACAACAAGGGGAACTGCAAAATGGAACAAGCGAAAGAAGAAGCGGATCGTGATCCCGGGGAGACGACCACCGAGATTGAGGTGGAGACGGCTCGGGACCAGATCGTGGCGGGGGATGCCACCCTCGGTTTGCTCGGTCTGAGATAGCGGACATCTAGGGTCCTAAACCGGAAATAGATTGGACTAGTTGCCCGCACGAAGCAAGGGAGATGAAGTGCGAATGGAAAGTATGAACAGATATCAAGGGGGTCCGTCATGACGGACATGGTCAAAGCAATAGGTCTTGAGAAGAGCTATGGCGAGGTGGAGGCCCTGAGGGGTCTCGACCTGGTGGTCCCCGAGGGAACCGTCCTCGGATTGCTCGGCCCCAACGGCGCCGGCAAGACCACCGCCGTCCGTATTCTCACAACGCTCCTCGTTCCCACGGCAGGAAGCGCCGAGGTAGCGGGAATCGATGTATTGGCCGAT
>WHTL01000044.1 GCA_009377735.1 Acidimicrobiia bacterium | reverse complement strand
GGTAGGGATGATGCTGTCGATACGTAGACGTCGTGCCAGGGATTCGACCCGGTCGAAATCCTCCAGTGTGGGATCGTCAGGACTCATGGTTCCTTCGAAGTCAAGTATCTATCTCGTACCCAAAGAACTCCCGATGAAACCGTGTACCGAGAAATGAGGTGTAGATCGCGACTCTGAGGTGCTCGCCCTCGCGGACGCCCGTGCGGCGATGTTCGCCGGTCTTCCCCGACGACTCCGCAAGACCACAGGGCGTCTGAGGAGGGATCTCGGACTCAACCCAGCCCGTATGCGTCTTCTGCGTCATCCCACCGTGGTCTGGATGCTTCATGCCGGCACGGTCTGGTTCTGGCACGCGAAAGGCCCTTACGATCTGACACTCGAGAACGAGTGGGTTCACCAACTGGAGCATCTCTCGTTCTTGGTCACGGCCGTTCTCTTCTGGCGGGTCCTGGTGGCACCCCGTCTTCCGATCTGGCCCTCTCTCGGTTATCGGGTGTTGCTGGTATTCACCATGGCAGTCCAAGGTGTGCTCCTCGCCGCCCTCATTACCTTCGCCGAGAGCCCGTGGTACTCGGGCTACTCCGAGACCACCGGGGTATGGGACCTGACACCACTCGCCGATCAGCAGTTGGCCGGTGTGATCATGTGGATACCGTCGGGCCCCATCTACACCATCGCTGGATTGGTGTTGCTGGTCACGTGGATCCGTCAGTCGACGACCACGGGGCGCGACGCGATCCGCCGAGCCTGAAACCGAAGTTGCCGCGCCTATCTGTCGAGAAAGGTCATCAGAGCCGCAGATACCTCGTCGGGCGCCTCCTCTGGTAGGTAGTGGCCGGCGTCGATTGGCCGTCCGCTCACATCGTCGGCCCAGCCGCGCCAGGTCTCGAGTACGTCGAACCACCTACCGAGCTCGTCCTTACCAGCCCAAAGCGCCAGCACCGGGCACTGGATTCGCCGACCCGCCGAGCGATCCTCCTCGTCGAGCTCATCGTCGATCCCGGCACCAGCCCGATAGTCTTCACACATTGCGTGTACGGTCTCTGGGTTCCGCACACAACGTAGGTAGTCGGCCAGCGCATCCGGGTGGAACCGTTCCGATCCCGTCGTGAAGTAGTAGCGGTCAGGGGCAGCCGTGATGATCCGCTCCGGGAGGTCGTGTGGCATCGCCAGGAAATACCAGTGGTAGTTGACCAGCCCGAATCGTTTACCCGCCCCCTCTGCGAATCGCCACATGTCAGCAGTAGGGACGATATCGAGCACTGCCAGCCGCGTCACCAGATCCGGGTGATCAAGAGCGAGTCGGTAGGCCACCCGGCCCCCGCGATCATGGCCCACCACGGCATACGACCCGTGACCAAGCTGATCCATGAGCCGAACCATGTCGAGCGCCATGGTCCGCTTCGAGTACGGCTGGTGGCCATCAGTAGTCGGCGGTTTGTTCGACTCGCCGTATCCGCGTAGATCGGCCAGCACCACGGTGAATCGCTCTGCGAGCACCGGTGCCACGAGATGCCAGATGAGATGGGTCTGCGGATGCCCGTGAAGAAGGAGCACCGGTGGTCCGCTCCCGCCAGTACGGACTCGCAACCTGGCCTCGCCGACGTCGACGGTTGAGAGTTTGAACTCGTCGAGCATGCCGTAACTCCGATTCGCCATCCCCACCAATGGTGGAGCCCACAGACACATGATGATAGCCAGGCAGTCCGCATGTCAGTGGACATGGATAGCGACCGAGCCGGAGTTTCCGGTCGGGTCAGTTTCCCGGCTAGCCTCCGATTCGGTGCGGTGCAGACCCCTCGTCGTGGGTGACCGCCGACCGAGAAGGAATGCGCCCTTATGTTGATCCGGCTTCTCCGGGCCTATCTGAAGCGTCACCGCCGGTGGCTGACCTACGTAGTTTCGCTGCAGTTCGTCGCGACTATAGCGGCGCTTTTTCTGCCCAGTCTGAACGCGGACATCATCGACGACGGCGTGGCGGTGGGCGATACCGACTACATCATGCGTGTCGGAGCGATCATGCTGGCGGTGACTTTGGTCCAGGTGATAGGTTCGGTCGCAGCCGTCTATTTCGGCGCCAAGACGGCCATGGGTCTCGGCCGAGACGTCAGGGGAGCGCTGTTCGACAAGGTGGGAAGCTTCTCCGAGTTTGAGGTCTCTTCCTTCGGTGCTCCCTCCCTTATCACCAGGAATACCAACGACGTCCAGCAAGTCCAGATGCTCGTCCTCACGGGCTGCAACCTGATGGTGATGGCCCCCATAATGATGGTGGGTGGAGTCATCATGGCCCTGCGCGAGGACGTCGGGTTGTCGTGGCTGGTTGCGGTGGCTGTCCCCATTCTCGCCGCAGGTGTTGGGATCATCATCTGGCGGATGATGCCGCATTTCCGGCGGATGCAGGAGTACACCGATGACGTCAACCGCGTCCTGCGAGAGCAGACGACCGGTATCAGGGTCATCCGAGCCTTTGTTCGCGAGAAGTTCGAGACGTTGCGGTTCGACCGGGCAAACGATGACCTGACCATGACGGCCATCCACGCCGGGCGGTGGATTGCCGTGATGTTCCCCACCGTGATGTTGGTGCTCAACGCGTCCAGCGTGGCGGTCCTCTGGTTCGGTGGTCAACGTATTGAAGCGGGGATGATGCAGGTTGGTTCACTCACCGCATTCCTGGCCTATCTCATCCAGATCCTGATGGCGGTGATGATGGCCACCTTCATGTTCGTGTTCATTCCCCGCGCCGCGGTTTGCGCCCGCCGGATCATGGAGGTTCTCGATACCGAGACGTCGGTGGTTCCACCTGCGGATGGGGTCATGGAGCTTTCCGGGTTCGGCAAGGTCGATTTCGAATCGGTGGAGTTTGCATATCCCGGTGCCGATGAGCCCGTCCTGTCAGACATCACCTTCTCGACGCGGCCCGGTGAGACCACCGCGATCGTCGGATCGACAGGTGCCGGCAAGACCACGCTGCTGAACCTGATCCCCCGACTTTTCGATGTGAGCTCCGGTGTGGTGAAGGTGAATAGTGCCGATGTCCGGGACATCGACCCGGATGTCCTGTGGAGTCGCATCGGTCTGGTGCTACAGAAGGCGTTTCTCTTCTCCGGCACTGTCCGCACCAACCTTACCCACGGGAAGCCAGACGCCGACGAAGAGGAGATGTGGGCAGCATTGGAGGTCGCCCAGGCCGCCGACTTCGTCAATGATCTGGACGGGGGTCTTGACGCGTCCATCAGTCAGGGCGGATCCAACCTGTCCGGTGGGCAACGACAGCGGCTCGCCATCGCCAGGGCGGTAATCCGCCGTCCCGAGATCTATCTTTTCGACGACTCATTCTCGGCCCTCGACCTCGCCACCGACGCACGTCTGCGTACGGCATTGGCCCCGGTTACGACCGACTCGACTGTGATAATCGTGGCCCAACGCGTCTCCACCATCCGAAACGCCGATCGCATCATCGTTCTTGAGGACGGAGCCATTGTCGGTTTGGGTCGACACGATGACCTGGTGGTCACCTGCCCCACCTATGGCGAGATCGTCGAATCTCAGCTCACCCCGGAGGAGGCGGCGTGACGGACACCGAGAAGCAGGACGGCAAACTCGAAGAGACCGAGCGGGTAAGGATGGAGCGCGGTGGTCCCGGTCCGGCAGCGATGATCGGACAGAAGGCGAGCGACTTCAAGGGGTCGGCCAAGCGTCTCATAACGTCGATGCAACCGGAAAGGGGCAAGGTGTCGGCGGTTGTCGTACTTGCCGTAGTCAGCATTGGTCTCTCGGTGATCGGACCAAAGATCCTCGGTCGTGCCACCGACATCGTGTTTGCCGGAGTATTCGGGGCGCAGATGCCGGCGGATATCACCAAGGCCGACGCCGTGGCGGCCCTCAGGGATCAGGGACAGGGCCAGATAGCCGACATGCTGTCCAACATGGACGTGGTGCCGGGCCAGGGCATCGACTTCACCGCACTAGGCCAGGTTCTCCTCATCGTCCTCGCCCTCTACGCCGTGTCCGCCTTGTTTATGTTCGTCCAGGGATACGTCCTCAACGATGTGGTACAGGCGGCGGTACGACGGATGCGGGCAGCGGTCGAGGAAAAACTGCATCGACTCCCTCTCCGCTACTTCGATGTTCAGCCCAGGGGAGAGTTGTTGAGCCGGGTCACCAACGACATCGACAATGTCTCCCAGAGTCTGCAGCAGACGATGAGTCAGCTGCTCACCTCGCTCCTCACGGTGATCGGGGTGGTGGTGATGATGATCTATATCTCGCCCACGCTCGCCCTCATCGCGCTGGTGACGATCCCGGTCACAATGGTGCTGTCGGGTCAGGTGATGAAGAGGTCCCAGAAATTGTTCATCGATCAGTGGCGTCGGACTGGAACCCTCAACTCCCACATCGAGGAGACCTTCAGCGGGCATGCCGTGGTCAAGGTGTTCGGCAGACAGGGTGAGGCCGAGCGGATCTTCGATGAGGAGAACGAGAAGCTCTTCGAAGCGTCCTTCGGCGCCCAGTTCGTGTCCGGTCTCATCATGCCGATGATGATGTTCATTGGGAACCTCAACTATGTCGTGATCGCCGTCATCGGTGGTCTTCGCGTTGCGAGCGGAACGATGAGCTTGGGCGACGTGCAGGCCTTCATCCAGTATTCCCGGCAGTTCACCCAACCTCTCACCCAGGTGGCGTCGATGATCAACCTCCTTCAGTCCGGTGTCGCCTCCGCGGAGCGGGTCTTCGAGTTGCTCGATGCGGCTGAGGAGGAGGAAGACGATGATCTGGCCGAACTGGTCGACATCCCCACGGGAGAGGTCGTATTCGACCATGTCTCCTTCCGATACGAAGATGACCGGCCCCTGATAGAGGATCTGTCGCTGGTGGCTCGGCCAGGACGGACGGTTGCCATCGTTGGTCCTACAGGTGCGGGGAAGACCACCCTGGTCAATCTCATCATGCGTTTCTACGAGCTCGATAGCGGTCGTATCACCTTGGACGGTGTCGACATCTCAGAGATGCGCCGGTCCGATCTCCGCTCCCAGATTGGCATGGTCCTTCAGGACACCTGGCTCTTCCATGGAACGATCAGGGACAACATCGCGTACGGACGCACCGAGGCTACCGAGGAGGAGATTCTGGAGGCGGCACAGGCCACTTTCGTCGATCGGTTTGTTCACAGCCTCCCCGACGGGTACGACACTGTAATCGACGAGGAAGGCGGGAACATCAGCGCGGGGGAGAGACAGCTAGTCACCATCGCCAGGGCCTTTCTCGCCGATCCCGCCCTCTTGATTCTGGACGAGGCCACAAGTTCGGTGGACACGCGGACCGAGCTTCTGGTGCAGCAGGCGATGGCGAATCTGAGGAGCAGACGAACCAGCTTCGTGATTGCACACCGGCTGTCCACCATCCGCGACGCCGATGTCATTTTGGTGATGGAGGACGGCAGCATCGTGGAGCAGGGCAATCATGACGAGCTGATCGCACGTGATGGCGAATACGCCGCCCTCTACCAGGCTCAGTTCACCGCCCCTGTTTCGGATCAGGAGGAGACAGACGTCAAACCGCCGGCCACAGCCTCCTGAGCACTCACCCCCACTGGCGACCTACAACTTCCCCAACAGGCCCACCCCCAACGCGTAGATCCGGTCGGGAGGTGATCGTTCTCCCGGACCGACCTATCGGTTGGGAAGTGCACCACCACCGAGATAGACGATCGCTATGCTGGTCCGCCGGACGGCGTCGGTGAGCTCATCGAGGGAGGGCTCGTGGTCGACGTTCACCTTTAGTCCCATCCTCCGGCCAGCCCGTTGGTAACCGTGTCGACGAATCCCCCGATGTAGTTCGTCGGCAACCTCGGCGGGATCAGTCACCAGGGTGCCGACGGTCTCTCGGGTCCTCCCACCTGCCGTCACCGTCACGGGATGGCCACCTCTGAAGTTGTGGCGCCACTTCCCACGGGTGAGGACACCCACCCCCTCGTCGAGATGGAGGATACCAACAGGGATCTCATAGCTCCGTCCACTCTTGACGCCGGTGAACGCCAGCACGGCGATCTCGGCCGGACCCCACTTTTTCTTGGCCAGCCATCGCATTACCGGGTTCATGACCCGAAGCAACCATTTCGGTAGCGGCATCGGCTCGACTGCCGGAGGGTCGCTGTGGTTCGTCACTCCACCGACCCTAGACCTCGACGCGCCATCCGCATGACCACGGAAGCTGCAGCAGCGGCGACGGCTGCTGTGAGCCAGGCCGTGCGGAAGGAGGCTGTCTGTGCGAGCACTCCGAAGGCGAGGGGGCCGAGAGCATTACCCACACCGAGACCAGCGGTGCCGAACCCGGCGAAGGTGCCGGGCGAGCGGGGGCCGGCACGCACCAGGGAGAGAAACAGAAGCCCCGTCCAGCCCCACCCTCCGGCGAAAGTACCTATGGCGCCCAGGACAAGGAGTGGTGTGGAACCCACGGAGGCGAGCGCCATGGTTATTGCGCCGAGGAGCAACATCCATGAGATGAGACCCAACTGCTCTCCACCATCCCTGTCGGCATAGATACCGGTTCCTATTCGGGTGAGAATGCCGGCGATACTGCCCGTGGCGAGGAGATATCCAGCCCCACCGGGGGACAGCCCCATCGCCACCCCGCTCTCGGTAAGAAACACGCCGATCCCGCTGGCCGCGGCAGACCCTAGGGCGCTCGCCAGGGCTACCAGGAAGAGGGAGCGTCGTCTCGACCCTGTGACACCACGCTCGGCAGAGATGTCGACGGCCTCTTGAACCTCTGCACCCATACCCAAGCGGGGGAGGAGGAACGCCAGTGTCACCACAGGCACCACTCCGAGGACAAAAGCCCACCGCCATCCCACGGTCAAGGCGATGGTGGGGACTGCCAAACCGGCGAGGAGTGTTGCCGTGGGCACCGACGCCTCTTTGATACCGAAGGCGGTGCCGTGTTCGTGACGGGGCAGTGCCCGCGATACGAGAACGGCGAGCCCGGGGTCGATCACCGCCGTTCCCACTCCAGCCATGCACAGCACGATCACCAGGGTCACCCAGTCGGAGACAAACAATCCCAGAGCAAACAGGGAGATCACGCTCAGAGTGCCACCGATGACGATCGCCTTCCTCGGACCCAGCCAATCGGCCAGCCTTCCCAACAAGACGGCAGCCAGCGCGCCCGCTAGAAAGCCGATCGCCACGGCACCACCGAGAGCGGCCTCACCGAGAGCGAGCTCTTCGCGGACCTGGACCGCCAGACCCCCGACCAAAAAGCTGGGGAGGACGGCCAGGACCAGACCCATGGAGCCGACAACCAGAACGGTGCTGGCCCGTCGCGGCGGCAGGAGCCGCTTGGATGTGGTCATCGGATGCGTCTAGCCGCTATTCAGTCTGCGCTTCAGCCAGTTGAGGAGCCCTCCGTCGAGGAGGATCTCCACTTCCCGGTCGGTGAGATCCATTTCGACGTCTAGTAGCTCTCCACGGTGTCGCACCGTGGGAGGTTTCCCCTCGCGGAGATTGTCCAGTATGTCCTCGAAGACGATGGTGTCGTCGCCCACGATGCTGGAGACTGCATCCTGGTTGGTGAGAGTCAACGGAAGGACCCCGAAGTTGGGGAGGTTTTGGCGGTGGATCCGGGCGAAGCTCCGCGCCAGCACCACCCGAAGACCCAGGAATCTGGGTGCGATCACGGCATGCTCCCGACTGGATCCCTGCCCATAATTGGTTCCGGCGATGATGACGTGGCCATCGCCATCCTGTTGTGCCGCTCGGGCACGGTCGGGGTAGGTGGGGTCGACACCTTCGAAGCAAAAGTTCGAGATCTCGGGGATATTGGACCGGAAGGGGAGCACCCGATTGCCTGCCGGCATTATCTCGTCGGTCGATACATCGTCGCCCACCGTGAGAAGGACCGCCAACTCGAGTCGATCGGGGAGCCGGTCGAAGCGTGGCAGCGAGACGATGTTGGGTCCCTTTTCGAGTTCACGTCCTACGGATTCCTCCTCTGGATCCGGTCCGACGAGGAGGTCGGTGACCAGAAGCGGCTTGGATGGCTCGGTGACCCTCGGGTACGGCATGTCCAATGTGCGAGGATCGGTGATCACACCGGTCAGTGCCGAGGCCGCTGCCGTTTCGGGACTACACAGATAGACCGAGTCCTCCTTGGTTCCGGATCGACCTGGGAAGTTCCTGGGAACGGTCCGGAGGCTGATCCTGCCAGTGGCGGGAGCCTGGCCCATTCCGATGCAGCCATTGCACCCTGCCTGATGGAGACGGGCGCCCGACTGCACGAGGGAGAGAAGATGACCGTCAGCGATCAGATTCTCCAGGATCTGACGCGAGGTTGGGTTGATGTCGAAGGAGACCTTGTCGTGGACTCGCCGATCCTTGACCATCTCCGCCGCGACGGCGAGGTCGCGGTATCCCGGATTCGCCGAGGAGCCGATATACGCCTGGTAGATGGGTTCACCGGCGACCTCGGTGACCGAAACCACATTGCCGGGACTGGAAGGGAGGGCGATGAGCGGTTCGAGGCTGCTGAGGTCGATCTCTTCGGTGACGTCGTAAGCGTCGTCGTCATCGGCCACCAACTCGGTGTAGACGTCCTCTCGTCCCTGTGAGGCGAGGAAGGTCCGTACCGCCTCGTCGGCGGGGAAGACGGTTGTGGTGGCACCGAGCTCGGCACCCATGTTTGCTATCACATGGCGGTCCATCGCCGATAGCGTGGCAACGCCCGGACCGTGGTATTCGATGATCCTGCCAGCTCCTCCGTCGACGTCATGGCGACGAAGCATCTCCAAGATCACATCCTTTGCGCTCACCCACGGGGGAAGCTCACCGTCGAGTCTGACACCCCAAATCTCGGGCATGTGGAGCCAGAATGGTTCACCAGCCATGGCGAGGGCGACGTCGAGCCCACCAGCGCCTATCGCGAGCATGCCGAGGGATCCTGCTGCCGGGGTGTGCGAGTCAGAGCCCAACATGGTTGCTCCGGGACGGCCGAACTTCTCCATATGTACCGGGTGGCTCACTCCATTGCCTGGCCGGGAATACCAGATGCCCCACTTGCGGCACGCACTCCTCAGGAACAGGTGGTCGTCGGGGTTGCGGTGGTCCGCCTGTATGAGATTGTGATCGAGGTATTGGGCGGAGAGCTCCGTTCTCACTCGGTCGAGACCCAACGCCTCCAACTCCAGCATCACCAGGGTGCCGGTGGCATCCTGGGTGAGGGTGTGGTCGATTTTGATCGCAATCTCATTGCCGGGCGATATCTCACCGGAGACCAGGTGATCTGCGATGAGCTTTTGGGCGATGTTGCTCATTGACCCTTCCGTCAGCGTTCCCCCGAGACTACCCAACTCCGGCCCCCACACGGCACCGATCGGTTGTCTACTCGCCGCCTCGGTGACTACGCCGCGATCGTGGCTCCCAGCAGGTCCTGGGCGAAATAGACGAGAAAGGCGATGGAGACGACCCACATGAGCGGGTGAATCTCCCGGCTCTTGCCCCGGAAAACCTTGACGAGGGTATGGACCACGAAACCTGCGCCGATACCCACGGTGATGGAGAAGGTCAATGGCATGAGGACGATGGCGAGCAAAGCGGGGAATCCATCTTCGAAGTCCCCGAAGTCGATGTCCTTTATGAGGGAGCACATGAGGAACCCCACCAGGATCAATACAGGTGCCGTAGCTGAGTAGGGGATGATCGATGCCAGTGGCGAGACAAAGACTGACGCCAGGAACAGCAAACCCACAACGACGGCTGTCAGCCCGGTCTTGCCGCCCTCGGCAACCCCGGCGGCACTCTCGATATAGCTGGTGTTGGAGCTGACCCCACCGGCACCACCCACGGCCGCACCCACCGAATCTACCAGGAGCAGTTTGCCCACGTCGGGGATGGTCCCGTCCTCCTCGGCGAGATCGGCCTGTTCCACGATGGCAGTCGCCGTTCCCATGGTGTCGAAGAAGTCGGTGAGCATGAAGCTGAAGATGGTGAGGAGCGCCGCAATTATCCCAAACGAGCTGAACACCTCGCCGAGGTCGAAGGCACCGAGGGTGTCGAAGCTTGGTGTTACGACCATGTTGTCGGGGATCTCCTGGACCCCCATGATGAGGCCGATTACGGCTGTTATCACGATGCTTATCACCAGGGCGCCCGGCACCTTCCTTACATAGAGGAGGACGGTGATGGCGAGGCCGATGAGGGTTAGGGCGGCCACCGAGGAGTTGGGGAAGATGAACTCAACCGGTACCGGTCCGTCGCCAGCGGGCTGGCGTATCAGACCGCCGTTAACGAATCCGATAAAGAGGATGAAGAGGCCAATGCCTACCCCGATGGCCCGTTTCAAATTCATGGGCACTGCGTTCATGATGGCCTCGCGCATGCCTATCAGCACCAGGATGGTGACGAGGACGCCCTCGAGGACGATCACACCCATCGCCCCTTCGGG
The DNA here is from genome assembly GCA_009377735.1 of Acidimicrobiia bacterium. GTDB lineage: Bacteria > Actinomycetota > Acidimicrobiia > Spongiisociales > ZC4RG35 > WHTL01. Next base: position 6,326 of record WHTL01000044.1, on the reverse strand, counting down.
ACTGAGACCGGAGCCGAGAACGAGGCCGAAGGCAAGTGCGCCGTTGATTCCAAGACCGGCCGCTATGGCCAGCGGGTAGTTGGCGTAGAGACCCATGGCGATGCTGAGAACACCGGCTATCAGGGCGGTGCCGGCGGCGACGGCTGCGGGGTCCAGACCCGCCTCGGCCAGAATGCTGGGGTTGACGAAGATGATGTATGCCATCACCAAAAAGGTGGTGACACCGGCTTTCACTTCGGTACCGACGGTGGTGCCACGTTCGGTTAGTTTGAAGTAGGAATCGAGCCCTGTTGGGTTCGAATCTACCGGTGTCACACCTTCCTCAGTGCCGGCCATGATCCCTCTTGGTCCTCCAGCGATGGCAACGGCGACAAGCCTAACCACTGTTTCGGTGTCATGTCGGGGAAATGCCCGCGTGTGTGTGGTCTATGCGAGACGCATGGTGGTGGCGAGGACCACGAAGGCAGACACCGTCATGGTTGCCACATAGAAGAGACCGGTAGCCGATTGGACACCTTTGTAGGTTGGTACCTCGAGGGAGCGGAGGGCTCCAACCAGCACCACGGCAGTGAGAACACCGGAGGCGATGACCACCGGATAGGTGATCGAACCCAGGGGAGGGGTATCTCCTGAGGACAGAACGGTCGTGATCGCGGTGATGAGAAGCCCGGTGAGTGAGGAGCCCACGAGGAGGCGCATGGGCATCCGGGGAAGGTTTGGGTCCACGAGAAACCAGTGCCCGAGACAGAGCCCCACCGAGATCCCTCCCAGAAGGAGTGCCTCGCCCAGGATGGTGATCGGCCCGTGACCGAGTGCCGGAAGGACGGCTGCTGCTGCCGTCACCAACCATGCCCACACTGCCGATTTTGGTTGGCGTGCGAGAAGTGCCGCTGCCAGGCAGCCCACCCCCGATACCACCAGCACCGGGGGTGACGCACCGCTGACGGCCATGGCAGCCACCGCGAACAGGTTGACCACAACAATGAGTAGGCGAAGACCCATCGATCCGATCTGGTACCAGGCGAGGACTGCGGCCGCTAGGGCTGTTCCCAGGGTCCATGTACCGGCGAGGGGTAGCAGATCGGCCAGACTCATTGAGTTCCGTCGATGGTCTGGTTGGTCATGGTTCTCTGGGGGATTATTGCGGCCACGCTCGGAGTCTATATGTCGTCGTGTGACTTATCCGGCCGTCGCATCTTCAGCTTGTGCTCCTCGTCGATCCAGAAATAGTCGACCGGTCCACCACCTCTAGTAAGAGGATTCGCCACCACGGTGTCGTACACACCGTCGACAATGAGAGTCTCGTCTAGGTGCACCATGACAGCCTCTCCCAGCACCATCCAGGCGTCCACTGCCTGACCCGTGGCGTTGGTGTGGCGGAAGAGTTTGGTTACCCGGCACTCGAAGCTGACAGGACTCTCGGCGACGCGGGGTGGTGCGACCAAGGTTGACGGCTCCGGTGTGAGGCCGCCAAGAGCGAACTCATCCACATCGGAAGGGACCTCGGCCGATGTCTCGTTCATCACTTTCAGCAAAGGGACCGTCGCCAGGTTCCAGACGAACTCACCGGACTCCTCGATGTTGGCGACGGTGTCCTTCCATCCCGTGCTCGTGAAACCGATGATCGGCGGTTTGTAGTTGAACAAATTGAAGAAGCTGTATGGCGCGATGTTTCGGGTACCGTCCGGCCCGATCGTCGAGATCCACCCAATGGGACGCGGAGCGATAATCGAGTTCAGTGGGTCATGCGCCAGCCGGTGCCCCCGGCGCGGCTCATAACTGTGGGTGGGAGCCATAGCCGATCAAGGGTAAGCGATGTCGCTACGGTGTCGATCATGGCGGGTATTCGTGGCTTCACAGGATGGCTGGGCGTCGTACTCGGCAGCCCGGACCCTCCCGCACTGGCCAGCTTCTACCGGGATCTGCTCGGGTGGGAAATCTCCAGCGAGGAACCGACCTGGGTGACGATGCAGATGCGGGACGGGGATGGCCGCGACACGTTCAGCAACCTGGCGTTCCAGCTTGAGGAGATCTACGAACGACCCGTCTGGCCCAACGCCGTCGGACAGCAGCAGATGCAATTCCACCTCGACGTGGGCGTACGCGATGTCGAAGCCGCCGTCGATGACGCGCTCAAGTTGGGCGCCGAACTCGCCGATGTTCAACCGCAGGATGACGTACGTGTGTTGCTCGACCCGGACGGCCACCCGTTCTGCCTCTACCTAGACCCGTAATTGTTCCCCCACCCGAGGCCTGGATCCACCGATGATCTCCGTGGGGGAGAGTCGCGGGTGGGGGGACGGATTCCGCTGTCGCAGCCCTTCCTTCCACCAACCCCTTATCATCCGATGCTGATGAAAGACGAAGGCCCTGAATGTACAGCGGCCGGTGAGTACCCGGCCGACGAATTCATTTCGCACGGTAGGGATGTCGAGATGCGGTGGGACTCCGTTGATGGATGGCAGCACACCCCGAACGATCGGTTCTTCGTGCGCAACCACACTTCGACACCCCGGATAGACCTTGCCGCATATCGTCTGCGTATGTTCGGGGACGGGCTTGCAGGCGCACCCACGATCGAGGATGCCCACACTTTCACCCTCGACGAGATAAGAGACATGGGATCGGTCACCCACACCTATGCCCTGGAATGCACCGGCAACGGGCGTCGCTTCTTTGCTACTCAACAGGACACGCACCGCGCCGGCACCCAATGGGGTCTAGGTGCTATCGGAGTTGCTAAATGGGGTGGTGTCTCCCTTACCGACCTCCTTTCTCGGGTCGGTGTACTCGACGATGCCGTGGACGTCATGGGCGAGGGTCTCGACGAGCCCTACCTTCATGACGGTGTCGACCACGGTCGGGTACGGAGACCGGTCCCGATCGGGAAGGCACTCGATGACGTCCTTGTCGCCTACGAGATGAACGGCGAGCCCCTTCCGCCCGATCATGGGTATCCGCTACGACTCGTCGTTCCTGGTTGGGTGGGTATCGCCAGCATCAAATGGTTGGGGTCGATCCACGTCTCTAAGCAGCCATTGTCATCACCATGGACGACGGTGTTCTATCGCATCGAGGACGAGGAGGGTTCCACCGTTCTCACCGAGATGCCTGTGAAGAGCGCTTTCGAGCTCGCGTGGGAGACGTCCTTGGAGGTGGGTGTTCCGGGAGTCCTCCGGGGTCGCTCCTGGTCGGGGACTGGTGCCATCGAGAGGGTGGAGGTGAGCACAGACGGTGGGGAGAATTGGACGGTGCCCGAACTGTTCGGGCCCAATGAGCCCAAGACGTGGGTGCGATGGGAGCTCCCCTGGACTCCGACCGAACCAGGGCGCTACGAGTTGCTTGCTCGAGCCTCCGATACCGAAGGCCGAACCCAACCCGATTCTGTGGCTCCCAACGACGACGGTTATCTGTTCTGGGCAGTGGTGAGACACCCCGTCGACGTCGTGTGAGAGAGTGAGCTGACCTACCACGAGGACTTAACCGTGAGCCTTGCCAGGTTGGACAGTTCCTAATTTCCTTACTCAAGAACAGGGGGTGTGGAAGGGGCGGGGGGCATACAGTCCCCACCTGTACCCCTAATCCAGGGGTCTTGGGTTTGGACCCAGCCAACCCCTGGGATATGATTGTCATAATCTGTAAATCGCCTTGATTGACTATGGGAGTGGTGAAGAATGGCGTTGCGAAGCGGGATGCCGCGCGCCCATGTCTGCCCTGATGGGGCAGTGGGGAACAACCGGACCGTCACCGTATTGGTGCCGGCCCACAATGAAGAAGAGCTGATAGGTCAGACCTTGATGTCGTTGCGTCACCAGACGCAACCGGCGGATCGGGTGATCGTGATAGCTGACAACTGCACCGACCGCACCGTCGAGGTGGCGTTGCACCAGGACGTCGAGGTCTTCGAGACCGTGGCGAACTCCGAGAAGAAGGGTGGGGCGCTCAACCAGGTGTTGTCCCGACTTCTTTGCGACCTGGGTCATGATGACCTTGTCCTGGTGACCGATGCCGATTCCCGAATCGATGACAGCTTCATCGAGATCGCGGCGCGGACCCTCGAATCTCGGCCTGAGGTGGGTGCCGTCGGAGGCGTCTTCTTCGGTGATGACGAGGGTGGGCTCGTGGGAGCACTGCAGCGCAGCGAATATGTGCGCTACGCCCGTGAGATAGCCCGGAAACAGGGACGTGCCGTGGTGCTGACAGGGACCGCCAGCATGTTCCGGGCTCAGGTGTTCGCACAGGTCGCCAAGGAGAGGGGACGGCTGCTGCCCGGAAGACGGGGAGATGTTTACGATACCGAGGCCTTGACCGAGGACAACGAGATCACCCTTGCCATCAAGACATTGGGATGGCTGACGGTCTCGCCCCGGGAGTGCCGCGTCACCACCGAGGTGATGACTACATGGCGCGATCTCTGGGTTCAGAGGCTGCGCTGGCAGCGGGGCGCGTTGGAGAACCTGCGACGTTATGGAGTGACACGGGTTACCGCCCCCTACCTCGCCAAGCAGTTGGCGATGTATCTCGGGATGGTGGCCGTGGCACTCTTCCTCGTGGCCACCGTACTCGCGGTGTCCCGTTGGGGTCTTGGCCTTCCCCAGGGGATTTGGCTCGGGGTGACGCTGATCTTCGTGGTGGAGAGGATATGGACCGTCCGTCTCGCAGGCTGGAGAGCAGTCGCCCTCGCAGCACCACTCGCCCTGGAGTTCGCCTACGACATCTTCCAGCAGATGGTGTATCTCCAGGCAGCCATCGACGTGATTTTCGATCGGACCGCGGTGTGGAACCGTGTTGACCCCATTCCCGAGCTCTGATCCCGCCGACAGCAAGGCGCACAGCGTCAGCAACGGGTGTCCTTTAGATGCCCCAGATCATATTGAAAGGAGGTGAGAAATGTACGGGAAAATGAGTGGTATCAGTCTCAGCGCCGGTGGTGCTGCAGGCACCGCGGCCATCGCCCAAACCCTGCCCTTCACGGGTCTGCCCTTGTGGATGGTCCTAGTTATGGTGTTCACACTCGTCGCCGCAGGCACTGCCCTGCTGCGTCTCGTCCCACGTCGTCAGGGTTGATGGTGAGGGAGCCCTACATCGAGGACATAGGAGGTCCTAAACAGCGTGTAGTGTCGGAAGCATCGATATCAATGGAAAGGAACTCCTATGTCTGATCGCTACCTACCTGGTGTCCCCTGTTGGGTGGACACCAACCAGCCCGACCCCGAAGCGGCCATAAAGTTCTATCGGGGTTTATTCGGGTGGGAGCTCACCAACCAGATGCCGTCGGATGCACCTGGCCAGTACTACATGGCCCGACTCGGCGGTGGTGACGTCGCCGCAGTGAGCTCCATCCCGGAGGGGGCGCCAGAGCAAGCAACGTGGAATACCTACATATGGGTGGAAGACGCTGACGAGAGCATCAAGAAGGCTCTGCAAGCGGGCGGAACCGTGATCTCCGAGCCGTTCGATGTTATGGACTCCGGTCGGATGGCTGTGCTGGCCGATCCCGAGGGTGCGGTGTTCAGCGTCTGGCAGCCCGACAGGCACCGTGGCGCCTCGGTAGTCAACCAGCACGGTGCGTTCGTCTTCAACACCCTCAATGTTCGTGACCTGGAACGAGCGACCGATTTCTATGGCGCCGTGTTTGGATGGAAGCCGTACGGTACCAAGGGTTCCGAGGAATTCTGGGCACAGCCCGGCTATGGGGACCTGCTCGAGGACCTCCACCCGGGTACTCGCGCCAGGAATGCCGAGATGGGCATGCCCGGCTTTGAGGATGTCGTTGCCACCCGCAACCCCATAGCTGCGGACTCGGAGATAACGCCCCATTGGTCTGTCACCTTTGGTGTCGACGATGCCGACAAGATCGCTGAGCGCGCCGAACAGCTCGGCGGTGAGGTGGTGGTTCCGCCATACGACGCCCCATGGGTGAGGCAAACCGAGATCAGGGACCCGCAGGGCGCCATGTTCACCGCATCCAAGTACGTCCCCCAGAATCAATAGAGGCCGTTATTTCTGGGGGACTCCGTCCCCCAGACCCCCTACGGCTGCCTCTACCTCACTCTCGCGTGGCTGCGGCCATCCAACCTCAACTCCCGCGTGAACCCGTCTGTCTGTCTGTCTGTCTGTCTGTCTGTCTGTCTGTCGTGTTGTGGTGCGCTAACGGGTTCGGAGTGTTCGCCTTCTGAGCTTTCCCGTGCCTCGTGGTGGGCAGTGGTTGGGATATCGCAGGTCAGGCTTGGGTGAGTGCGTCTGGCCTTGATATTGGTCGTGACCAGTGCTCGAAATCGGTTCGACGCGATCGCGCAGAGTGGTCTTACCTGGCCCCCAGACGT
>WHTL01000348.1 GCA_009377735.1 Acidimicrobiia bacterium | reverse complement strand
GGTGCCGAACTGACGGGCATCCACCGCGTCGACGAGGATCTCGATTCGATCTACCGTCGCTACTTCGAGAGTGCCGAGGTGGAGAAGGTAGAGGAGATCAAGGTATGAGCTCCGATCAGGCTGACACGACCGAGACCATGGAAGAGACCGAACCGAACACGACCCAAGGGGACGCCGAGGCCGTCGACAAAGAGGACTCCGCGCCGGAGACCTCCAAGTCAAAGGCTCCCCGTCGCAGAGCGGGCTGGAGGGTGGTCGCAGCCAAGGAACTATCCGATCATCTCCTTTCAGGTCGCTTCGTCGTCCTCATGGCCGTTTTGGGTATAGCCACCGCGGCCTCCGTCTTTGCGGCATCAGGTGGGATAAGGGAAGTAGCCCCCAATGCCGAGGGGATAACGGCTTTGTTCCTCAAGTTGTTCACCGTGACCGCCGAACCGGTGCCGTTCCCACTCATCGTGTTCATGGGTTTTCTGGCTCCCCTGCTTGGGATCATGTTTGGCTTCGATGCCGTGAACGGTGAGAGGTCGCAGGGAACATTGCCTCGGCTCCTGGCTCAGCCCCTACATAGGGACGAGGTGATCCTGGGGAAGTTCGTCGCCGGTCTGGCGGTGATCACCATCATGCTCACCTGTCTGATCCTCTTCGTTTCGGGGATCGGGATCTTCCGTCTTGGCGTGGTACCAACTCCTTCGGAGATCTCGAGGCTGCTCATCTGGCTGCTATTCGCCATCATCTATGTTGCTTTCTGGCAGGCCTTGGCGACCCTGGCCTCGGTTACCGCACGTCGGGCTGCCACCTCGGCATTCATCCCGGTGGGTGTGTGGCTGGTCCTCACCCTCTTCGGGAGCTTCATCTTCGGGGCCATCGCCACGCTGTTCTCATCGGGTGGCGGGTCGCCTGCCGAACAGCTAGCCAGTGCACGCACCGAGCAGATCGTGTCTCAGATCTCACCAATAACACTGTTCCAGACCGGTTCCACTGTGTTGTTGGACCCGGAGGTGCGGAGCACCGGTCTGCTCACCCTGGAGCAGGTGGATCGGGCGATCGTGACCGAGTTGGACGTTACCCAGAGTCTCCTGGTGGTATGGCCCCAGATGGTGACCCTCCTAGCCATGACCGCTCTCTTGTTCGCACTCGCCTACGTCTTCTTCGTCCGCCAGGAAGTACGGGCATAGGGAACCCCCGAGCGCTATTAGCCTGACCGTATGAAGGGGAACGACTCTCTCGTCCGCGCTCGTGGACTCACCAAACGCTTCGGTGATTTCACGGCGGTGGACGCCGTCGATTTCGATATCGCCCCGGGCGAGTCCTTTGGGTTCCTTGGTCCCAACGGGGCGGGCAAGACGTCGACGATGAAGATGATCACCACCGTCAGTCCCATCACGGACGGTGACCTGACGGTGTTCGACCTCGATCCAGTCGAAGATGGCCCCGTCATTCGGAGCCGTCTTGGGGTGGTACCTCAGGAGGACAATCTCGATCTGGAGCTTTCCGTCGCCGAGAACCTCTATGTGTATGGCCGCTACCACGATCTCGACAAGGCGACCATCAGACTGCGGATCGATGAACTGTTGGACTTCTCACAACTCAGCGAGAAACGAGACTCTCCCGTGGACGATCTCTCGGGGGGAATGAAGAGACGGCTGACAATCGCCCGGTCCCTGATCAACCAGCCAGACCTGGTCATCCTCGACGAACCCACCACCGGACTCGACCCCCAGGCGCGCCATGTGCTCTGGGATCGGCTCCGCCAGCTCAAGAGTCGCGGTGCCACCCTGATCATCACGACCCATTACATGGACGAGGCACAACAACTCTGTGACCGGCTAGTGGTGATGGACGGTGGCCGCATTGTGGCCGAAGACTCCCCCGCAGGTCTCATTCGCACCCATTCCACCAGGGAGGTGCTGGAGTTGTTCTTCGACCCCGTAGACCACGCCGCCGCCTCGACCCGTCTCGAGAATGGCGGGATCGGTGGTATACAGCGGGTGGAGACCCTGAGCGAGCGCATCCTCCTCTACACAGAGGACGCCGACGCCACCCTCACCGTCCTCGAGTCAAATGACTTCCACCCCCGCGGCACCCTAACCCGCCGCTCCACCCTGGAAGACGTCTTCCTCCGCCTAACCGGCCGCCACCTAACGGATTGACAGCAACCTCAACCCGGGGTGGAGGACATCGCCCGGCGACAACCTCCGCCCCAACTTCGGCCAGATCTCACTCTGCTAGACCCTCTTGGAGCCGGTCCAGGGCGGTGTCCATTGTCTTGTCGTCCTTGCAAAAGGCGAATCGCACCAGGTCGGCGCCGTCGGAGGGGTCGGTGTAGAAGAAGGAGGGAGGGATGGCTGCCACTCCGATGTCTTCGATGAGATGGCGGACGAACTCGACGTCGGTGCGGGTACCGAATCCGGTGTGGTCGGCCAGCATGAAGTAGGTTCCCTGGGGAAGAAACACATTGAAGCCTACCGAGCCCAGCCCCGCAGCGAGGTGGTCGCGACGCCGTTTGTAGTCGGTGCGTAGATCGTCGAAGTACGTCTGGTCGGCTCGAAGCCCGGCAGCCGTCCCCCATTGCATCGGGTTGGGGACCGTGTAGGTGAGGAACTGGTGGGCAGCACGCACCGCCTCGGTGAGATGTGGCGGGGCGATGGCCCATCCGGTCTTCCAACCTGTCAGTGAGAAGGTCTTCCCGGTCGATGAAAGACTCACGGTCCGCTCCCACATACCCTCCCTCGAGGCGATTCGAGCGAACTCGGTGTCATAGGTCATATGCTCATACACCTCGTCGGTCACCGCGATCGCATCGTGGCGCCGGCACAAATCGGCGATCCCATCGAGCTCCTCGGGTGAGAAGACCCGACCGGTGGGGTTGTGAGGGCTGTTGACGATGATGACCTTCGTCATGTCGTTGAAGACACGGGCCAAATCGTCGAGAGGCACCGCGAAATCGGGAGGTCGCAGCACCACGGAGCGAACCCGCGCCCCGGCCATGGAGACACAAACGGGATAGGAGTCGTAGAACGGCTCGATGAGAACGACCTCGTCCCCGGGTTCCACCAAACCGAGCACCGTGGCCGCCAATGCCTCTGTACACCCAGACGTCACTGTGATCTCGGTGTCGGGATCGGCCTCCATCCCCGTGTCGATCTTCCACCGTGAGGCGATGGCCTCACGAAGGACGGGGAGTCCTGTAGGTGGTGGGTACTGATTGGACTGCTCCCATATGGCATCGACTGCAGCCTGCTTCACCAGGTCGGGGCCTTCCCATGTGGGGTAGCCCTGGCCCAGATCGACGGCACCGGCTCTACGGGCAGCGGCGGTGATCTCGGTGAAAACACTGGACCCGAAGGAGGCGAAACGGGAGGAAACATGGGACATCCGTTGAACCGTAGCCGTCGACAAAGACATACACTCGATCTGTGACCGCACCAGCTCTCCGGGTCCTCGAGGCCGAGTACCGCAACTACCGCCGCACCTGGCGGGGTTCCATCATCTCCACCTTCCTCAACCCTCTTCTCTTCCTCACTGCAATGGGAGTGCTTCTCGGAAGTCTGGTCGATCGGGGGGCGGGACAGGCCGAACTCTCCATCCCATTCGTCTCCTTCGCCGCCACCGGCCTTCTCGCCGCCTCCTCCATGCAGACCGGGTTCGGCGAAGGTGCCTGGCCGATTATGGCCGGCATCAAATGGCGCAAGACCTTCGACGCAGTGCTGGCCACACCTGTGGCGGTCTCCAGCATGGTCTCCGGGATGCTGATGTGGGGTTGGGTTCGGCTTGGCTTTGCCGCCTTGGTATACGGGTTGGTGGCGGCGCTCTTCGGGGCGATCGAGATCGCCCCCCTCCTCATGGTCATCCCGGCTGCGATCCTCACCGGCTCCGTCTTTCATGCCTGCACCTTCGCCATGACCGCCGGCATCGACAACGAAACGGTGCTTTCCAACACCTTCCGCTTCGTGATCCTCCCCCTATTCCTATTCTCGGGCACCTTCTTCCCAATCAGCCAGCTTCC
>WHTL01000165.1 GCA_009377735.1 Acidimicrobiia bacterium | reverse complement strand
CGCGTGACGCGGGTAAGAGCCGCCACGACCACCGAACCGATGCGGTCAGCGACTGGGTCGCGAGTGAGGATTAGGACCGGTCGGTCCCCGCCGGGGGTGGTGGTAAACCACACCTCACCCCGCTCCATTCACCCAATCCGACCAGTCTTCGGAAACTCCCCAATCCGCAATCTCCCCGAATGCCTTCTCGTCGTCTGTGAGAGGCTGGGACCTCCACTCCCTCACATCAGTTTCCGCCCGAAGCTGTACCAGATGTCGATGCACTGCCTGGCGTAGGAGCTCGGATCGGTCGAGGCCCAGCTGTTCTGCCCAGCGTTGTACATCGGCGGCTTCCTCCTCGTCTACCCGAAAACTTAGCATTGTCATACAGAAAGCTTAGCAGGTATGACGCCGCCGTTGACGGGGCCGATGGTGATCCTGTCGCGGAACTTTCCAATTCGGCGTTGGTGCTGCTACAAACGATTGTGGATTTGTGAGAGTCTGCCATACGTCGTTCGCGAGGAGCACTGATGCACGGATACTCGGCTGAGAATGTGGAGCTCGTCTCCTATCACGATCTCGACTCCAAGCCCTGCTTCAAACTTGCCCTCCAGGTGGTGGAGGATCGCTGGTTCCTCTACGCCACCCGATTCTGGGAGTCGGGGATCAGCATCATCGATGTCACCGACCCGGCGACACCAAAGCTGGTGGGCTCGATACCCGGTCCAGACGATCCCAACGTCGCTACCTGGCAGGTCCAGGTAGCCGACGGACTCCTGGTAGCCGGTGTGCAACATCGTGCCGAACCTTGGGGTGGGGACCCGTCTCAGGCGACCGATGAGGGCATCCATCTGTGGGATGTGACGGATCCCGAATCGCCCAGTCTGGTCTCCAAGTACCGCTACGGCGCCGGGGGAACCCATCGCAATCTCTACACCGGGGGTCAACATATCCACGCCACCGCTTCGGTTCCGGGGATGGACGGATATATCTACTCCATCCTCGACATCGAAGACCGGTCCGAACCTCAGGAGATAGGCCGCTGGTTCCTGCCGGAGCAGTACCGGGCTGCCGGTGGGCCGCCTCCGATACGTCAACCCTCGCTTCATGGCCCCGCCTACCCGGTTGGCGATCGTTGCTACCTGCCCTACGGCCAGGGTGGGATGGTCATCCTCGACATCTCCCAACCCGGCGACCCCCAATTGGTGTCCCGTCTCGACTTCGGCGAGGCGTTCTCGAGCAAGATCGCTCTCCATACCGTCGTTCCCCTTCCGAGCCGAGATCTGGCGGTGGTCAATACCGAGGCCATCGCAGAGCTATCGGAAGAGCCATACAACTTCGCCGGAATCGTCGACATCTCCGACGAGACCGCACCGCGCCTCATCTCCCTACTGCCGCCTCCGGTACCACACCATGACGCGGGATACCCCAACTTCCAGAAGAGGGGTGGACGATACGGACCCCACAACCAACACCTCCCCGACCCGAACAACCAGTACCTCTACTTCTCCGAGGAGATTGTCTACCTCACCTGGTTCAACGCCGGGCTACGGGTGTACGACATCTCCAACCCGTACCTCCCGCGCGAGATCGGATCGTTCCTCCCCGACGATCCCGAGGAGAGACGCGGGCTCCTCCCCAGGACAGCCCTGGTCACCCAAAGTGAGGACGTCCTTGTGGACAGTCGCGGATATGCCTATCTCACCGACAAGAACCACGGTCTCCACATCGTCCGATACACCGGGTGAGACCACGGGGCAGGATCGCTAGATGTCAGTCCGGCTAGGTGTGACGTTCGTCGAACTCGGCGAGACAGATGTCGAGTACGGCGTCGGCATCGGTGGGAGCCGGCTCGTGGAAGTCGAAGTAGTAGCCGAGGCTCTCCCCGTAATCGTCGGTGAAGTAGGAGCAGGTGACTTTGTCCGGTTTGTTCTTCAGCAACTTGACTCCCGCTTCGATCTCTCCCACCTGTCCGTCAGGTAGGACCACATCATTGAACGTGAACTTATCGCCACTTGCCAGGGCCGGGAGGGCAGTCGCCACCACCACGATTGCCAAGATCATGAATACAAGGGAACGACGCATATTCGCTCTTCTCCTTTCTCGTTGGACCTCAAGAAGGTATACGGAGACAGATCAAGTCTGGTTCGCGGGCCACCATCGGAGTGAACGGAGACCGGGTTAACCGTTGCTCACAATCGATTGCGACAATCGAACCGCCTGGGTTAGCATCCCGAAAATATCGGAGGAGGTACTCCCTATGAACAAGAGACTCGTCATCTGCTCAGTCGTCACCATGCTGCTGCTGGCGGCCTGTGGGGGCACGCCCGCAGGACCGGGGATCACCGGCTCCGATACCACCGCTGGCGCAACCGTTACCACCGCCTCCGGCGACACTACGTCGGAGAGCACCGGAGACGAGGGGTCCGACGACCCCATCGTCTTTGCGGCCTCACTCCCCCTCACCGGTGGCTTCTCCATCCCCGGTACCCTCCATCAGGAGGCCTATCAGGTTTGTGTGGATCTGATCAACGAAGGTGGCGGTCTGTTGGGTCGTGAGGCAGAGCTGTTGGTCAGCGACAACCAATCCGACCCCGAGACCACCGCATCCCAAACGGAGAGGTTCATCAACGTCGACGACGCTGACATCCTCCTCGGCACCTTCTCGACCCTCCTGTCATTTCCATCGTCGGCTATCGCCGAACAGGCGCAGATGGTGTACCCGGAGCCATCGGACAGCTCTCTCCAATCCCACTCCCGTGGGTTCGAGTACAACTTCGGGTTCACCCTCAAGCCCATCAACTACATCGGCCAGACACCCGTCGACGTCCTCGCCCACTACCGAGACCAAGGTGTCATTCCTGAGGACGAGTTCCCGGAGTCGGCGGCGGTGATCTACCTCGACGACTTCTTCACAAATAGCATCTCACAGGGATTGGTCGGCGGGACACTAGAGATCCCGGGATCGGACGACATCGTCGACTTCGGAGAGGGCTATCTCAACGAGGTCGGGATCGAACTCGTCTTCGAGGAGCAGTTCCCCGCCGAGTTCACCGACTGGGTGGGTCTGGCGAACAGGGTCAAGAACTCCGGCGCCGAGATGCTCTTCGCCCTGACACTGCCGCCCGCCGAGCTCGACATTGTTCGAGCCATGCAGACGGTTGACTATCAGCCCTCTGCAGCATTCTTCAGCCAGGGGACCTACCGAGAGTTCCAGGAACAGCTCGGTGATGCTGCCAACGGGATAATGGTCTGGTCCACCTTCGATCCTGAGATCGAATGGGAAGGCGAGCTCCTTGGAGAGCCATTCGGCAACGCGGACTTCGTCCGCGAGATCGAGGAACGTCTCGACACGGAAGCAAACGAGGATCACAGCCAGGCCTTCGTGGTGTGTCAGACCATGGCGCAGGCGATCGAAGCCGTTGGGTCTACGGACAACACCGAGATCAGGGACTGGCTGGCGTCCCGCACGGCCGACGATCCCGTACGCACCACCCAGGGTGATTACTACTGGGATGACATCGGTCTCACCGCCGATCGTGATGTCTTGTTGCTTCAGTGGCAGGACGGTGAACTCAGGTTCGTGTATCCGCGTGGCGACGAGTACTCGACGGCAGTCGATCTGCAATGGCCGAAGCCCGAGTGGTGAGTCGTCCAGCTAGGTGACACTTCTCGAGGTCGAAGGACTCCACAAGTCGTTTGGCGGTCTTAAGGCAGTCAACGGCGCCACCTTCGGGGTCGAGGAAGGGTCCATCACCGCCCTCATCGGCCCAAACGGTGCCGGCAAGACCACCGCATTCAACATGGCGAGTGGGGTCCTACGACCGGATGAGGGGTCGATTCGACTGGAAGGTAAAGAGATCGTGGGGCTCCGACCCCACAAGATCACCGCCCGCGGTGTCAGCCGGACCTTTCAGATCACCCGGGGTCTCTCATACCTGACGGTGCTGGAGAACATGGTGGCGGCAGCGCCACCACAGGGGATCTGGGGCCTCTTTGGTTCGAAGATCGCATCCAAGGAGACGGAGAGGGCGATGGAGCTGCTCGAGTTCGTCGGTATCGACCATCTTGCCGACGCCGAGGCCCAGGAGCTCTCATACGGACAGAGGAAACTTCTCGAGTTCGCCGCGGCTCTGATGCCAGAGCCGCGGCTCGTGTTATTGGATGAGCCGGCCGGAGGAGTCAACCCGACCCTGTTGGAACGGATAATCGATCGCATCCGGACGGTGCGGAACACGGGGGTGACATTCCTCATCGTCGAACACAACATGGACATGGTGATGAAGCTGAGCGACTCGGTCGTGGTGATGGCCCACGGTGCTGTCCTCATGCAATCCGACCCGGCCACGGTCCAAGAGGACCCCCGCGTCCTCGATGCATACCTGGGGAAGGTGTGACGTGCTCCTAGAGCTGTCAAACCTCACGGCTGGTTACCAATCCGGGCCCGACATCCTCCAGGAGCTCTCCCTCGGGATTGAGGCCGACCGTTCCTATTGCATCATCGGACCGAACGGGGCGGGGAAGTCGACGCTCCTCAAGGTGGTTGCCGGGATCCTGACACCAAGAATGGGAACGGTGACCCTCGACGGGGAGGAGGTGGGCGGGCTCCGCCCCGATGAGTTGTTGGCCAAGGGTATCTGCTTCGTGCCCCAGGACCCCAGCCTTTTCCCGAAGATGTCCGTCCGGCAGAATCTGACGATGGGGGCCTTCCTCGAATCCGACAAGAGAGTCGTGGAGGACCGGATCGGCGAGGTGTTCTCGATGTTCCCCATCCTCGACGAGAAGGCGAAGCAGCTGGCTGGAACCCTATCCGGTGGCCAACAACAGATGCTCCTCCTCGGAAGGGCGCTGATGATCAAGCCCCGGCTGATGATGATCGACGAGCCGAGCCTCGGTCTCGCTCCCCAGGCCGCCGACCAGGTTTTCGAGACGATCAACCACCTCGGCTCACTCGGGATCACGGTGCTCTTGGTGGAGCAGAGTGTCGAGCGTGGTCTGGCCGTCTCCGATTGGGCTTTCGTCCTCGACCTCGGCCAACTCCGTTTCGAGGGTCCCAGCGACGAGATCCTGGCTGACCCGCGGATCGGGGAGCTGTACATGGGCAAGGCTCCGGAGATCGAATGAACCTGGTCCAAATCCTCATCCTCGGTCTCCTTCTGGGTGGTGTTTATGCACTGATGGCCTCCGGCCTCACCCTCCTTTTCGGCGTGATGCGCATCGTCAACCTCGCCCACGGCGTCTTCATGGTTATCGCCGCATACATTGCCTTCTTTCTCTTCACCGAGTTGGGGATAGACCCCTTCGTCTCCCTTGTGGTGACCATGCCCTCGATGTTCCTCTTCGGGGTCTTCGTCTATCGGCTGCTCTTCACCCGGATAGACGACAACGACCGATACAGCGAGATGACCGTCCTCTTGACCTTTGGGTTGGCCCTGGTGATCGAGGGGCTCCTCGGCTACTTCTTCACCGGCATCTTCCGATCGACCAACCCCGGTTATGCAACTGACTCCTTCCTCATCGGCGACCTCTTCGTTCCCAAAGGTCAGCTCTACGGGGCCCTAGCCAGCCTGGTGCTCCTGGTCGGGTTGTGGGCGTTCCTCGGTCTGACCAAGACCGGTCACGCCATCCAGGCAATCACCCAGAATCGGACAGCGGCGCAGATCGTCGGGGTCAACGTCCGTCGGGTTTCCACTATCTCGTTCGGGATCGGGATGGCGTTGGCCGGCGCGGCAGGATCCCTCCTCAGCTATCTCTTCACCTTCTTCCCCGGCCAGCATTGGCAGTGGATCGCACTCCTCCTCTCCCTCATTGTCCTCGGCGGGCTCGGCAGCCTGAAGGGTGCGGTGGTGGGCTCACTCCTCCTCGCGGTGCTCAGCGCCTTCGTCAGCAACTTCCTCGGGTCCACCTGGTCCCCGATGACGTTCTATCTCGCTCTGTTCGTCATCCTGCTGATCCGACCCCAGGGTCTGTTCGGAGAGAAGGAGACGGTGTGATGGCGGAGAACCAGACACCGCAGGCCAAGATCCGCACACCCAACGGACGGCGGAGTCGCATCGTCGCGGCCACCGTGGTCCTGGTGGCACTCGCACTCCTCCCGCTCTCACGTCCGGTCGTTGGCGGCGCCTTCAACTACGTCATGCAGATAACCACAATTGCTCTCATGTGGGTGGCCCTCTCCACGAGTTGGAATCTGATCGGGGGTTTCGCCGGCTACATCTCCCTCGGCATCAACGTCTTCTTCGGGATCGGCGGCTACGTGGCGGGCGCGCTCCTGGTCTATCAGGGCTGGTCGCCTTTCCTCACGGCACCCATCGCCGGTGTCGTCGGTCTCGCAGTTGGTCTCGTGATTGGTCTGATCACTTTGCGCACCCGGGGGCCTGCCTTCATCATCGCCACGATCGCCTTGCTGCTCATGGCGGCGCTCGTGTTCGACAACTGGGAATACGTTGGGGGCGCCAATGGCCTCAGCCTCCCCCTCCCCCAGTTCTCCCAGGAATGGGTCAGGGTGCCGTTCTATGTGGCGATGGCCATCGCCGCCCTCGGATCGGTGGCCCTCTCGTGGAAGGTCGCCCACTCCAAGCTCGGCCTTGGTCTCCGGGCGCTCGCCCAGGACGAGGTCAAGGCGGAGGTACTCGGCATCAATACCCGGCTCTACAAAATCATCGCCTTTGCGCTGAGCGCCGCCTTCCCTGCCGTGGTCGGTGCGATCTGGGGATACTCCCTCACCTACCTCAGACCCTCGGTCTTCTTCACCATCGCCATCGCCGCCCAAATGGTGCTGATGGCCATCATCGGGGGTAGGGGGACCGTCACGGGCCCGGTGGTGGGTGCCATCCTGCTCGTCGTCGTGAACGAGGTATCCGTCGCCCGGTTCGGCTCGTCGGAGCTCAATATCGTGGTTACCGGTGGGATCCTCCTCATCGTCCTAGTTTTCTTCCCACTCGGGATCGTCGGCAGTCTCCGTCAGCGGCGAAGGCTGCCGGCATTCCTCGATTGGGATTAGGGCCGGAATGAGACGACGAACAAGGAGCAGCAGATCATGAGCGATCTTTTCGAGTACGTGCACACGGAGGGAAACGACCCCGCCTTCAACATGCCTTACACACCGGGCATCACAGTGACCGGTGGCCAGATCATGTATCTGGCAGGGGTCACGGCGGCGCCCGTCTACCACTCCCATCCCCACGTTGCGTCGGAGTTCGACGACATCCCCCTTGATCCCGAGGAGCAGACAGAGATGTGCCTCAACAACCTGAGGGATGTGCTCGAAGCCGCCGGCGGAGACCTGGGGAGCATCGTGGAAGTGACCCGCTACATGGTCGACCAAGCCAAAAACCAAGACGGCGTGAATCGGGCGATGGGCCGTGCTTTCGGTGACCACCGCCCAGCGAGCACCTCCGTCGAGGTGGTGCGTCTGGCAACCGACCCCCGGCTGATCTTGGAACTGAAGGCGGTGGCCGTGGTTCCGGTGGACGAATCCGGTGCTTGAGCCACTCAGCCGAGATGATGTCCCCCGGGGCCTCATCTTCACATTGGGATATCGAGTCGACCCTGGGAGCAGATTGGTCTTCCTCGGTAGCTCCACGGGACGCCACCCTGGAGCAACAACCGGGGACTTCTATGCCCAGTCACGCGACTCGCTCGACTACCTACACCGTCTCGCACGGAGGGTCAGCCCCCGTGCGCAGATAGCGAAGGTCCGCCGCTACATGACCAGTGGTCGGGGACATCGAACTCCGGAGACCAGCACCATCTGGAATGAGGCTTTCGACGGACAACTGCCTGCATCGACCGCATTGGAGAGTCCCGGCAGCACCCTTCTCGGCTCCGTCGTCGACTTGGAGGGCTGGGCTATCGCTCCGGAAGACACCGATGTCGATCCGTTACAGCGCTTCGCGAGTGATGGGTTGACACCGGAGGCCGTGTCGGTGCGGGGCGACCAGAAGCTGTGTGTGGCTGCCGTAAAGCCTGAACCGTACGACTCTGTTGAACGTGAGCTCGCATCATGTCTGTCGAAGATCGATGCTGAGTTCGAACAGCACGGAGCGGGGGCAGGCGACGTCGCCAAACTGACCGTCTACTTCAGGGACCCGAGATCGTGGGCCGCCATCGAGGCGATGGTCTTCGCGAGATACGGTGAGCAAAGCCCGGTCGTCAACGGAGTGATCGTCTCCAACCTTTCCGCACAGGGCGGTCACGTAGAGCTGACCGGATGGTCCCGGGTGAACCCAGGCAACCACGGGGACGGTGTCGCTACGGTCGACCTCCGAGATCGGCTGCTCACTACCACTGGTACAGGGGCCATTGAGATCTTCGTTGGTGGTGAGGCATCGGATATGTATGGCCAGACGGCACCGGGGACGATCGAGGAGCAGGCACATGTCGGGATGCAGAATCAGCAGAAGGTCCTCGAGTCTGCCGGTGCCACCTTCGACGACGTGTTCCGTTCCAATTGGTATTTGACCGACATGCGGGAGTGGGAGGTCATCGAGCCAATCGCCACCAGCTATTTCGGTCG
>WHTL01000321.1 GCA_009377735.1 Acidimicrobiia bacterium | reverse complement strand
GAATCCCGCCACCGCCGAATCGGTAGACAACACGTTCACCCCACCGCCCCGGGCGATGAACTCCTCAAACTGGTCGTTCGTGATATCCGAAACATCAATCAGGGTCACTTTCTTGTCGGCGGGAAGCTCATCCGACACGACGACAGGGCGAAGCCTCCCTGGCTGTGAGCGACGATCACCGCGGCACGTTGGAGTTGTCTACCCAGGTATCCTATGAGCGAGCAACTTCAACTTCACTCCTGGGCATCCTTCTCCCTGGCAAGCACTGCCTCGCCGATCTCCTATCCCGCTGGGGTGTTGCACAACCAAACTATCGCACCTGGATAAACAGTGTCGGCGTCGAACTCCCTCCACCCCGAGACAATCCTCAAAATCCACTCGTCTTTACTCCCCCCCACGGCTTGAACCCCTCATGAGTATGATCACCGGGGATCATAAGGTCATTGCTGACCACATGAATCACCAAACCCAGTGCGACCGCCCAGCGGTCCTCCTTATCCGTTACGACTCGACCGGCAATGTTTCCGCTAATCCATGGCGGATAGATCCAGTCGTCAACACCACTAGCCAATAGATCGTCCAAGAGAGTCCTATCATCCCAAGGCATTCTCGGTTAATCCGTCATCTCACGTGATGGCCACCATCAGGCCGGCAGCGGGGCCGGCCTGATGGTTGGGGGTCTATTAGTTCCCGTCTTCGCCAGTTTCCGCTCGGTGGAGGAAGGCGGCCATCTGGCCACGGATGACATCGTCGAGGGGGCAGAACATGGTGTTGTCCGGTGGGTTACACCCGAAGGTGACACCGGAGTCGGCCAGTGCCTCGATGTCGCCCTCGTGGACACTGAAGTCGTCGTCGGAGAAGCGATCGAAATCGCTCTCGTCGACCAGTTCGTATGCCCGTACCAGGAACGATGCCATGTGCTGACGCAACACGTTGTCGTTGGCGCAGAATGCGTCGTTTTCGGGCGGGTTGCACCCGAAGGTGATGCCAGACTCCGCCAGACGGTTGATGTCGTCTTGGAACACCGAGTTCTCGTCGTCGTCGAAGTGGTCATCACTAGCCACGGGCAGGTCCAACGCCCTGGTGAGGAACGCCGCCATCTGACCTCTAGTCACCGAATCGTCCGGACAGAACATGGTGTTCTCGGGGGGGTTGCAACCGAACGTTATCCCCTCCTCCGCCAACCACTGGATATCGTCGTTGAAGAGATGATCGTCGGGGACGTCATCAAAGCCAGGGTGCGAACCGGGCGGGCCGGGAGGATCCGGTGGACCGGGAGGATCCGGTGGACCGGGAGGATCCGGTGGACCGACCCGCAACGGCACGATCACCTCGACCTCGCCGGTCACGGTGAGGGTGCCATCGGTCGCCTCGGCCTCGATGGTGTAGATACGGTCCTCCTCAAACCGCTCCGCTCGTAGATCAACCGTATCGGGACCGGTGATCACGATGTCGTCAGGGAGATCGTCGTCGCCAAGACCGGAATCGGGCTGCGACGAGGTCACTTCGATGATCTCGGCCTCGAGGGGATCACCGTCGGGCGTCTCCGCCGACACCGTAACCTCTCGGTATGTGTGGTTGGGGGGTCGGAGACGGTCCGGGTCAGCCGAGAACTCGGCTTCCAGAACCGGTGGGGACCCCACCGTCACCGTCTCCGTGACCGAGACCAATCGGCATGGGGGTCGTCGGTTATGTGGTCAACGGTGTTCACCAACTCCGTGCCCACCGGCACATCACCATCGACCGCGGCGTCATATGAGACCGTCACCGGTTCCAGAGGTGCGTTGTCCCAGTCGAAGCAGAGGCTGGTGTCACCTTCGATCACTGTGGAAGGATCACCGTCGTTCAACACCACATGGGCGTCGGTGCCGTCGGCGTTCTCCAATCCAATCGTGGCCGCGAACTCCGACCAGGAGACATCCCCGTTGTCGAGATAATGGAACTCGATCTCGGGGAACGCATCGGTGACATTGCCCTGAACCCAGACCTGGAAGTCCCCTACCGTGCCACCCTCATCAGGGAGTTGCATGTTGTCGAACTCAACAATCGCCACTTCCGCTGTGGAATCTGCGGCAAGCGTTACGCCCGACTCCGAGCCCCCTGGACCCGGAACGTACTCGGCGATGAGATCCGTCCAGAGGCCGGCGATAACCGAATTGGGTGCAGCTGGGTCGGGGAGGGTCTGCGGGTCCTGGAACGGGAATCCGAATCCATCGGGGAGGGTGATCAGACCGTTCTCTGTCACCACCAGAATCGGTCCGGAGGCACCGTAGAAGTCGAATGGGAAGCCGAAGTCGACGTTGACCGGCAGTCCGTCACCATCGAAGATGTCGGCAGGCGGGATTCCAGCGGCAGGCCGCAGATCCAAATAGCCCGCGGAACACACCCCCTCATCCCAAATCACCGGGCTGACCAAGGTTGGCATCTCGACGGTCCACTCGATGGTGTTGCCGGTCAGAACACCGCCACCTGTGATGGAGCTCTCATCCACGGTGAGACCATCGGGGATGGTGTCGGTGAGGGTGTAGACCAGGGCCTCATCGGTCACATTGGGCTCGACGGTGATGTCGTATGACACCCTGTCGCCCTGCTCAGCGAAATCTACCGAGGCCGTCTTGGTGACGTCGTCCTCCACATGGTCGATCCTGATGGGGATGGAATCAATGTCACCCGGACTGCTTGGTGACGTGCCAAGCACCGCCACGCCGAACCAGCTGTCCCCGGGTTCCATGGCTTCCTCGTCGAAGATCACGGTGAGATCCCAGGGCTCCAGTTCGGCGGTGGGGGGCGGTCCCTCCAGGGAAGCGTTGCCGACCTCTCCGCCCACGATGGCGGTACTCAGGGTCACGGCATCCGGCTGGTCGGAGCTTCCCGCCCAGTTCTGGACCAGAACCCACCACGTACCCGGTTCTGGGTCGTCGATACCCACGAACTCGTTGGCGGTGGGTGTGGTCGAGGTGGCAACCTCCTCGGCTGCTTGGGGTATCCCATCGCCGTTGTCGTCAAATCCGACGAAGAGGTCCATATCAGGAGCCTCGCTGTCGGAGAGCTCGGCGACCAGCCGTACAGTGGCAGCGGGGACATCCAACGTCACGACCTCGACCTCGTCGAGGTTGCCATAGATGTCGTCGTTGGTTGGATCCTCGTTCAGCTCAATCTGTTGTGGATCGGCTTTGACCAATC
Source organism: Acidimicrobiia bacterium (assembly GCA_009377735.1). Lineage (GTDB taxonomy): Bacteria > Actinomycetota > Acidimicrobiia > Spongiisociales > ZC4RG35 > WHTL01. The sequence goes on along the minus strand of WHTL01000321.1, from coordinate 1,289 downwards.
CGGCCACCGACCCGGTAAATTCGGTGATCTCGATCGACTGCAGTCCCTCGACCGTGAAGGAGCCAGCGTCACGACGCGTCTCGGCCGCGAATACATCGGGGAAGATTCCGGTTGAAGGCACCACCGCCACCGGCATTGTCACCTCCGGGATTGCCGGGTCGGAGGGGGTGAGGGTGATCCGGGCGAATATGGTTTCCCCATTGGGGGCACCGAGTACATCGGCGTCGATCGTGAGTTCCTGGGAGTCGCCCGGGGCCACGGTGAACTCGTTGGGTGTCACAGTGAGTGCATTGAAGGCTGGATCCGCCTCGACACTCGCCGTCCAGGTGATGTCGCCACCAACCAGGACATCGGCTGGCACCTCGGCGGTCCGGGTCCAGGAGCAGGCGATGAGACACTGCTGGTTGCTAAAGGATGGCAGGTTGAGCGTCTTCGGATCCCCACCGTCCGCCGGGTTGGCGGCGATGTAATCGGCCTCGGTCGCGTCGAAGACGAGCTGTGCCAATGCCGCCTGAGCGACATCGACCCGACCGGCGCCAATGTCATAGGGGTCGGTGACCGATCCATCAAAGCTGTCGATGAGGTCGGGCATGGCGGTGGTCATCAGGGCCGATTGGATCTCGGCGGGTGTCCAGTCGGCGTGGGCCTGCATCATGAGGGCGCCGGCCCCGGCCACGTGGGGAGACGCCATTGAGGTGCCCGAGATGAAGTTGTACTCGACGAGGTCATAGTTGACTGGGCTACTCGGGAGATGGCCAGCGCCATACGCGGCGATGATGTCCACCCCAGGGGCGGTAACATCGGGGACGATCACGTCGATGGCCCGGTTGGGACCACGTGATGAGAAACCGGCGACCTTGTCGCCATAGGCGGCCTGAACATCGAAGGTTGTCCCGGCGATGGCAGCGGTATGGCCGGTGCCGTCGGCAAGCCAGTCCTTGAGGATGTTGCCATCTTCGAAGGTGATATGGACTCCGGGAACCGCAAAGGCGTCACCGTTGAGGGAACCCCCGTTGGGGGCATCATTGGCGAGGACGTATCCAGCCGCCCCCTGCGCGGCCACATTCTGTGATTTCTCCACCCGGCCATTCACACCGCGGTCACAGACCACGATCTTGCCGCCGAAGTTGGCCTCGTTGCCCGTGCTCTGCTGGCACAGCGGGTCGCCGAAGTCGCCGGCGTACGCGAAGGGTGCCGGGGTCGGGAGGTCACCGGTGACCGACTTGCCGGCGATGTCGGGAAGCGTCCCTTCGCTGCTCACCAGGTCGGTCAGCAGGTTGCCGTTGTGG
>WHTL01000145.1 GCA_009377735.1 Acidimicrobiia bacterium | reverse complement strand
GAACTGGCCACACACCGTTGCTGACTATGAAGGCAGCGTCTATGACACCGTCGGGGACATCATGTCTATCGGCGCCGCCTTCGGTCTACCAGGTCACCATGTGCCGGGAGGCGTCGCTCAGGCTTCAACCTCCGCCCTTAACCTGTATCGCTCGGGCTGGGTCGATGACTCTGAGGTTGTGGTAGTCGACCCTGCCCTCGGTGGCGACTTTCGACTGTCACCGACCAACGGCCGCGATGGCGCCACCCGTCTTATCGCCATTCCACTCGAGAACGGGCGATATGCCTATCTCCAGTCGAGTCCAGGCGGCCTGCCCGGTTACACGAACCGCCTTTGGGAGGGCGTATATCTGTCCGAGACCGGGGAGTTCCCACCGTTGACCACCTCGAACGACCTGCGGGCATTTGGTTTCAAACCGACACATGCCGACAAGGACTACTCGCCATGGCAGTTGTTGCCGATTGTCATCAGATCGGGTCACGGAAAACACGTGGGTGACACCACGGTGACCGTGGGCAAGCGAACCGGAGACACCTTTGCGGTCCACGTTCGCCCCGGTCACCGCAATTTGCCCCGTTTCCGGTTCACCGATGACGACAACCAGTTCCAGAGTGAAATCCGCTTCATCGCCAGAGCCGGGATCACATTGGGATGCAGCCCACCCGCCAACGACCGATTCTGCCCGCGGGATCCCGTGACCCGCCAGGAGATGGCCTCATTCCTGGTTCGAATGCTCGACCTACGCGGCGGGACCCCCAACTCCTTCACCGACGTGTCATCTTCAAACCCCCACGCCGAGGACATCGCCAGCCTGGCGAAATCCGGTATCACCCTGGGATGCAACCCACCCGCCAACGACCGGTATTGCCCGGAGCAGAAGGTGACTCGCGAGGAGATGGCTTCCTTCCTCGTTCGTGCGTTCGAGTTTCGCGAGATACCGGGTAGGCCACCCGTCAACTATTTCGTGGATGTTGACCAAGGCAACCCCCACTATGAGAACATCGCCTACATGGATACCTTCGGTGTGACGAGAGGCTGTAACCCGCCTCAGAATGACCGCTACTGCCCGAAAGAGGCAGTGACCCGCCAGGAGATGGCGGCCTTCATCAGGCGCCCCTGGCATTGGCTCGACGCTAAGGAACATATCAGACGGTAAGCACCTCCGGGCAACCCCGATAGGAGGGAGCTGTTAGCCGTGTTCGGCAAGGAGCTCGGAGACGGTCACTTCGCTGATCGTCTCCTGGGTGGTGGAGATGTTGCCGGGACCCCAGATCCCGGTGATACCCCCGTTGTAGTCCCCCACTTGCGAATCACCGGTATTCGTGTCCGTGTAGAAACAAAGATCGACCCGATGACGGCCACGACCGACGGGAAGGACCCAGGTGGCCGCCCCACCCCCGTTACCGAAGAGCAGCTGGGATCGGTGGGTGCCATAGGTCGTGATCGATGACTCGGGCCGGTTCTTGTCGATATCACAGGAACCGTCGTCGACCTCGGTCCATATGGCGCCGACATGCTCCCACCCGATGTAGAAGAACATTTCTCCTGTGAGGGTCAAGGTCCCTGCGGCTGGCATGTCGACGTTTGATGTCACAACACTCACCGACTCCTGGCTGGGAATATGCTTCAAGGGTGCGGCGACACTGAAGGCACCCCCCAAATTGCCGGGCGAGAGTCCTCCAACAGTAGACGCATCGACGACACCTCCCTCGGAGAGACGGCGCATGAAGGCCGCCATCTGACCGCGGGTCACCCCCTCATCGGGGCAGAACAGGTCGTTGTCGGGGGGGTTGCAACCCAATGTGACCTGGTTGTCTGCCAGCCAGCCGATGTCCTCGTGGAAGACATGATCGTCAGGGACGTCGCGGAACTGATGTGACGCCCAGACCACCACAGGGGTCAGTAGAAGCCCCAGCACTGCCAACATCACGATGGTCAATGAAGGTCCCCTACTTCGCATCATCTAACCCCTCCCCCAAGCTCATCGAGCTGCGCCTTCAGCTCCGCGATAGGGACCGTCTCCACACTGGTATCGAGTGTCCCGCTGCCGGGAACCCAAGTCGCGCTGAGCCCGCCGCCGCTTATTACGAGGCTGTCCTGGGTCTGATCACCAAACGCACAGAGATACACGGTGTGAGCTCCGCGGCCCACAGGCGAAACCCACGACGTGGCAACATTGTCCCCATCGGGCGGAGTGGGAGGCGCCCAGAACGTAACGGCGGCCGCCGGGACGTCCGGAGCCGACCCGCAGCCACCGCTATCCAGTTCGAGCCACAGGATTCCCGGCCCGGTGTTGTCGACACTGATGTGACCGGTAGTCTTGAGTGCGCCCGCGGCAGGAGACCTCACCCGGTGTGAGGCGAGGGTAAGGGTTTCACCGCCGGGACCTCCCGTGGTGAGGATGTCGGTGCCCGCTGATCCTCCCGCCAGCGCACCGGGGCCGCGACCCAAGACGGATCTGGCGTCCACCACCCGACCCTCCGAGAGACGACGCATGAACGCCGCCATCTCACCCCGGGTCACCCCGTCGTCGGGACAGAAGCGATCGTTGTCTGGTGGGTTGCAACCGAACGTCACCCCGGCGTCCGCCAACCAGGAGATGTCGTCGTGGAAGAGATGCTCGTCGGGCACGTCGGTGAACTGATGGGAGGCCCACACCAAGGTCGGTATCGTCAGGAGGGCCAGGATTCCGCCCAAGAGCAGCACACGTCTAGTCATCAATGTCCCCTTGGGACAGGGGTTCTCTCATCGCCACAGCGACATCGGCTGGGGCCATCAAGGCCGAAGAGCCGTTGACCGAGAGCGCCCTTGGCGACCACGAAACGGCGACACTGGAGGTAAGCACCGTGCCTGGCTCAGTCGACCAGAGACACACCGACACGGTGTGTCTCCCCTGGGTGACAGGCGTCGACCATGTCACCGTGCCCGAATCGGTTCCCTTGTCACCAACCCAAAAGCCGGATTGTGAATTGTTGGGTATCTCGCGGTTCTCATCGCAGCTTCCGTCGTCTATTTCGGTCCAGAACGGCCCGCCGCCACCGTCGGTTGTGACGGCAACGTCAGCCGTCATGGTGAGAGCCCCGCCGCCGCGGGGGGCGATGATTTCGACGTCGAACAACTCCTTACCCACCTCACCGGGAATGGCCTCGTCGAATATGGCGTTGCCTACATGAGTTCCACCAAGTTGCTCAGCGGTGAGTCCACCCATGGACCCGGCGTCGACCACGCCGCCCTCGGCGAGACGTCGCATGAAAGCGGCCATCTCCCCGCGGGTGACCTCCTCGTCAGGACAGAACCGGTCGTTGTCGGGAGGATTACATCCCAGGGTCACGCCATTGTCAGCCAGCCATGCGATGTCGTCATGGAAAACATGACTATCGGGAACATCCACGAACTGATGTGACGCCCACACCGCGGTGGGCGCGGCCACCACCAGAGCGACGATGAAGAGGACCCAGCGAAACCTTCCTCTCAACTCGCGCCTCCTCTCTCTAACCAAGTCAACAAATTTAACACACGTCGGCTGGACACGCTCGAGGTAGCAACCAACCCCGACCTGGTCCCCTACCCCACACCAGGGAGATGACCTCGGTCCTGCTCAAGTCGGTCCAGCGGGTGTTGCGTCCGCGGACTGAACCGATCCAATGAAAACCGGTCCATGGGAAAACGTTATCGACAACAATTGACGCAAGTGGGTTGCTAAGTTAGCGTTCCCCACGGTGGCTCTACGTTTCTTGGGGGCGTAGGTTGGACACCGTGAGAGGAGAGAAAAAGAGGATCGAAAATGACGAGGAAGACTCGTCAGAGATCATTTGCCTTGAGCGCACCTCCTCCCGGACACGGCTGGTCCTTGACGGATCATGGACACAGTCGGTGCATCGTCGCCAGACGACGGAAGCCCGATCCGGGGATGGGCGAAAAGGACAGCACATGAGCAAGCGTTTGATTCTGGCGCTTGCGGTTGTCGCGTGCGTTGTCGCGGCCTGTGGCGGGGACGACGAAGCCCGACCGACCGTCAGCGGTGACCCAGCCGAAGATGGCACGACCGTCGCCGCCAACGACGGTCCCGACAATGCCCCGACCGCCCCGACCACCGACGACCCGAACGGTGGCGCTGCGGCCACGACCACCGACGAGCCGGATGGTGGCGATCGGCCAGCCCGGTTCGTCGTCGGCGACTTCGAGTCCGGTTCGCTCGACGGCTGGCGAACCGAGGTCGGTGGCGCCGGCGACTGGTTCGTGTACACCGACGGGCATACGGCGCCGGACCCCGACCAGAGCGATCCGAACTTCCGGTTCGCGATGCCCGATCCACCGCAGGGTGAGTACGCCGCCGTCACCGACACGACCAATCCCGGTCGGCGAATCCTCTATCGCGACGTCGCCTTGACCGGCCAGCTCACGCTACAGCTGACTGTCTTCTACGAGAACAGCGTCGCGTTCACCTCGCCCGACACGTTGGACTACACCGTCCCGCAAACGAATCAGCAGTTCCGGGTCGATCTCGTCGACACGGCTGCCCCGATCGATTCGGTCGCCGATGGCGATGTGCTCCTCACGGCGTTCCGCACTGAACCCGACGACCCGTTGAGCCTCGACCCGACCTTGATCGAAGTCGACGTCTCGGAATTGGCCGGCCGGACCGTGCGTCTCCGTCTGGCCCAGACCGACAACCGGGGAACGATGCGGGTCGGCGTCGACGACATCGCCTTCGTCCCGATCGACGACGCGGCGGAGATCGACCTACCCGAGACTCCCGACGCGACCGAGGTCGACGAATCCGGGCCGGACCCGTCCACCCCGTCCGGCGAGACCCTCCGATCGACCGAACGGTTCGAGCCGGCGTTCAGCCTCGACGTGCCGGAAGCATGGCAGCTCGTCGCCGACGTTCCGGCGGCCTTTGCCGTAGAAAGCCAGGATCAGCCCGCAGGCATGCTCGCCGTCTTGGCCGACCCCGCCCCGCTCCCTTCCGAGCCTCCCACCGACGCCGACGAACCAACGGCCGTCGTGAGCTCGGCGGACGAGCTCGAGGCATGGCTGGTCGAACATCCGGAGCTCGCCACCAGCGATCCCGAGCCGGTCACCGTCGGAGGGGTTGAGGGCATCCTCCTCGACGTCGGCATCGCCGCCGATTCGACCAGCTCGCCGTCGTGGTGCGACGCCGAGGCGTGCGTCGCCGTCATCGGAACGCACGATTCGTCGGATCCGGACGCCATCGGGTTCGCACTGCTCGGAGCTGACGACACCCTCCGGGTGATCCTGATCGAGCACGCCGACACCACACTGGCCGTGGTCGCCGATCCCGACAGCCCGGTCGACACGCCCGGGGAAGCCGCCTTCCTCGCGCAAGCTGGAGCAGCCATCGACAGCATCACATTCGAGTCCTGATCGCATCGCCGCCGTGCGGAGCAAGTCGAGGGCCGAGCTCTATCTGTAGCTCACGTCTGACGTAACTTACGCCGCTTGTAACTTACGCCCGGCGTCAGTAAGGTGCGTAGATGTTTGTCAATCGTGAGTCCGAGCTTGCGACGCTGCTGGGCTGGTGGGAGCAGCCCGGTTCGAGCCTTGCACTCCTGTGGGGACGTCGAAGGGTCGGCAAGACCGCGCTACTGCAGACGTTCTCCCAGAAGCTGCCCACGGTCTTTCATACCGCCGCTGGTCGTCCTGTAGCAGATGAGTTGCGCCTGCTGTCCGAGGCGGCAGCACGTGTGCTGGACTCTGGTCTCCGCGATCTGGTGGGTCGTCCATTCGTCGATTGGGATGACGCACTGGAGTTCCTCGCAAGCGTTGCGGAGGAGCCTCTGCTACTCGTCCTCGATGAGTTTCCCGAGCTCGTCGCCCGCACCTCCGACCTACCTGGAATCTTACGGGCATTCTGGGATCGCGCTCAGAACCGCACCAACCTACGCGTGCTGCTTTGCGGGTCAGCTGTTCGATCCATGACAGCGATGCAGGAGGAACGCGCACCGCTTTACGGGCGCTTCGATCTAGCTTTACAGCTCCATCCATTTCGGCCACACGAAGCCGCCCAAATGCTCACCGGTTTGGAGGCTGCCGACCGTGCGTTGGTGTTTGGGTTGATTGGAGGAATGCCTTTGTACCTCGAATGGTGGGATCAGGATGCTTCCTTGCACAGCAACCTGCTACGTCTCGCTGCCTCCCCAGGTGGCAAGTTGTTGACGGAAGGGCAGCTCGTCCTCGCCACGGAAGGAGACACCGGTGAACTGAGCTCTCTGATCCTACGTTCGATCGCCGCGGGACGTACCCGATACGGGGAGATCGCTCAGGCGGTGGGAGCCCAGCCGGCACGCACCCTCGATCGCCTGATCGAGCTTGGACTCGTGGAGCGCCTGGTGCCGGTCACGGAGCGAGAGGCTCGAACGCGCCGGCGGGTTTATCGTATCGCCGACAACTTTCTTGCTTTCTGGCTCGGAGTTCTCGATAGGTACCGCTCGGCAATAGAGCGGGGCTTAGGATCTGAAGTGATTCCGACACTGGTGAGCACCCTTGACGATCACATGGGTGAGCGTTGGGAGAGCACCTTTAGGGCCCACTTGATGCGGCTTGCTACAAAGGGTGAGTTAGGTGCAAACATCGTGGACGTGGGTCGGTTCTGGCGTGACCGGCCCCCGACGGAGATCGATGCCGTCGTACTTGCAGGTCGCCGTCGCGAGGCAGTCCTTGTGGGAGAGGCGAAATGGGCACGTCGGGCCAACGCAGGTCGCATCCTCCGTCAACTAGAAGAAAAGGCCGCGGCGTTGCCGCGCCGCGCCTCCAATCTCCGCTACGCAGTAGCCGCCCGTGAATCGGTTTCCCACTCAGAACGAGTCCTGGCAGTGACGGCCAAAGACATCTTCGGTGTCTGACCTGTTCGAGTCAGCCCTCGTATGCGGTGAGTGCCTCGTCGATGAGATCGACCGCCCAGTTGAGCTCATCCATGGTGGTAACCAGAGGAGGGATGAAACGGATGACGTTCCCGTCCGGACCGCAGTCGATGACGATCAGCTCCCTTTCGATGCAGTATTCGTGCACTGCTTGGAACGCCTCGGGCGACTGCTCCCGGGTTTCGGGGTCGGACACCAGCTCGACACCGATCATTAGACCGAGGCCACGAACGTCACCCACGGTGACGTGCTTGTCCTTCAGCTCCTCGAAGCGGGAGAACGCCGTCTTGGACAGCTCTCGAGCATGGGGAAGAAGATCACCCATCGTGTCCATCACCGCTATCGACGCCGCGGTCGACACAGGGTTTCCCCCGAAGGTGGTCCCGTGGGACCCGACCGGCCAAGAGTCGACGATCTCCCGTGATGCACCATACGCCGAGAGGGGGAACCCGTTGGCGATACCCTTGCCCATGGCGATGATGTCCGCTCGATGGAGAAATGGTCCGAAGCGAACCACTCGGCGGTGCGACCGAAACCGGTCTGCACCTCGTCGAAGACGAGGAGGATGCCATGCTCATCGGCGATGGCCCGGACTTCCTCTAAGAATGCTGGTGGAGCTGGGTAGTAGCCGCCCTCACCCTGCACCGGCTCGACGAGGAAGGCGGCGATGTTCTTGGGTGTTACGACATGTTTGAGCAGGAGACGGAGCTCGTCGAGGGACCGCTCGATAGCTTCCTCCTCTGATACCCCCCATCGATACGGATGTGGGAAGGGAGTCACGAAGGTGGAGCCGAGAACTGGGTGATAGCCATCTCGATACTTGGCGTTGGATGTGGTGTAGGCAACCGAGCCCATGGTCCGCCCGTGGAAGCCACCACGGAACGTGACCACACCCTGCCGTCCCGAGGAGTATCGGGCGAGCTTCACGGCGCCTTCCACGGCCTCGGAACCGGAATTGGCGAATGCGAACTTCTGGATCCCATCAGGTGTGATCCCCCGAAGACGCTCGGCGCAATCGACGAGAGTGTCGTAGCGGAGGATGCACCCTGAATGGACCATGCGGTCTATCTGGGTGTGAGCCGCAACGACCACGGCGGGATGGTTGTGACCGAGATTGGCAACGGCCGTCCCGGATGCGAAGTCGGCGTAGCGACGGCCGTCGGGGTCCGTCACCCAGATCCCCTCGGTGGTCTCGGCCACCACGTCGGTCTCGAAGGCGATAACAGGCGCGATTAGGTCTTGATGTCTGGCGAGTAGGTCGGACATGAAACTCCTCTCATGTAGCTCTTGTCAGGGCGTTGGAGTGGAGCTACCACTTACGGAGAGGCGAAGAGGCCTCGGCGATCGGTCAACGGTGTGCCCTGCAACATGCCCCGATCCTAACGGACCCTCCGGGAGACGACCCATCGACAGCAACGGCACCGAGGCAACCGTGTTGGTTGACGTCGGTTAGCAATCCAAGCCCTCACAGACCGCCACGACCCAAACCGGAGACGGCCTATTGATGGCAAAGCGTGATGAGTCATACCCTCCGGTCATCCGCACAATCGCCGAGATCTATTTGGTAGCTCTACCAGCGGGGTTCGTCAGCTCTTGTGATTCCTCCTGCGAGGCCGGTCGACGATCCTGAAACCCGCAGCGCGGAACCCTTCGGTGGTGGCTTCGGGATGGTGATGTCACAAGCGGGAGAGAGCGTCAATGATGGCTAGGTCACGGGTCGGCGTGAGTGCCCGCAGCTTCTCGAGGAGCTCCTTGCTCCCACCTGCGGCCACTTGATCTCGTTGGGCGTGGGCTCACCGCGGGTTTCCACAACGTCAACCACCGTCGTCCGTGGCCATATGGTCGAGGGTGTGAAAAGGTGGGCTCACCGCGGGTTTCCACAACGTCAACCACCCAGACCCGCGGTCAGGCAGCGGCGTTCCTCCGACGAGTCCTCACCATCCCCTCAGCCGAAGCGGATCACTTCACCGACGAAAACGACTCCGTGTTCGAAGACGACATCAACTCCATAGCCGAGGAAGGCATCTCCATCGGATGCAACCCCCCGGACAACGCCCACTTCTGTCCCGACGACCTCCTCACCCGGGGCCAAGCAGCCGCCTTCATCAGACGAGCGCTCCTCCCTTGAGTAACGCCCGCCACGACCTAGGCGACACCGGCTAGTATTGCAGGCAGGAGGAACCAATAGAGGAGAGGTATCGGTGCGATTGGCACGGATTTTCGGTTCGGGACTTGGGCTTGTGGTGGCGGTCCTTTTGGTGTTGGGGACGACGGCGTCGGCCGATCTGGGTGACACCATCAGAGTCAGCGTCGACAACAACGCCACCGAAGCCAACAGGGACTCGGTCTTCCCGTCGATCTCGGCCGACGGACGCTACGTCGCCTACGACTCTGTCGCCTCCAACCTCGTCGCCGACGACACCAACAACGAGAGGGATGTGTTCGTCCACGACACACAACAAGGCACCACCACCCGAATCAGCGTCCACAGCGACGGCACCCAAGGCAACAACACCTCGGCCGCCCCGTCGATATGGGCTTCCCCTGAAACCGTGGAGGCATGCACTATAAGGAGAGAGCATGTCAGAGACACGGAGAAAGTATGACCCGGAGTTCCGTGAGGGGGCTGTCCGGATCGTCCGGGAGACGGGCAAACCGATCGCTCATGTCGCCG
>WHTL01000270.1 GCA_009377735.1 Acidimicrobiia bacterium | reverse complement strand
CACATCAGGGCGGCGTCACGATACGTGGCAACCACCCAGTCCTCGTCTCCAAGAGGTTCGGCGGCGCCGATCTGTGCAGCCTCCTGACCCTCGAATGGGGCATAGGTGGCGAGACGACCTTGCTTTTGGAGTGCCATCCCCTTGCGGTCGTAGGCGCGCGCCTCGATCATCTGGCGATAGAGGGGCACCGTCCTATCCACGTTGAGGGGAGCCTCGTCCAGCAACGTACCGTCAGGGCTGAGTATCTCAAGCATCACGGCCACGTTAACCAGCCGTTCTCACCACCTTCATCACGCAACCTCCGGAAGTTCCGACATTGGGCGATCCGGCGGATTACATTGACGCTGACCCGTCGCATTGGAGCGGGTTTCGATAAGAGGAGGAGTCTCTCGATGGAGAACATATTCGTAGCGGAGGTGGTCGGCACCTTCATGCTGGTCCTTCTGGGCGATGGTGTCGTAGCCAATGTCCTACTCAACGAGTCGAAGGGCAAGGACTCCGGATGGATGGTGATATGCACCGGGTGGGGCCTTGCGGTCTTCGCGGGTGTCATCGTGGCCGGGCCTTTCTCCGGTGCCCACATCAACCCGGCCGTGACCCTGGGTCTCTGGGCAAATGGGGTCGAGCTCCCCGCGAGCGTGTTTACTTATATCGGAGGAGAGATGACGGGAGCGTTCCTCGGTGCGGTGGTGGTGTGGCTCACCTATCTCAATCATTGGAGGGTTACCGACGATCCCGCCCTCAAGCTGGCGGCGTTCTCCACCGGCCCGGCCATCCGCAAACCGGTCACCAACTTCTTCACCGAGGTGGTGGGCACGTTCGTCCTCGTTTTCGTGGTGATCGCCATTATCGGAGCACAGGGGGGTGAGGGCGCCAGCCCTGAGGGTCTGGCGGCTTTGGGTGCCCTCCCCGTCGCCCTGTTGGTGTGGGGAATCGGTCTCTCTCTGGGTGGCCCCACCGGTTATGCCATCAACCCGGCCCGTGATCTCGGTCCCCGCATCGCCCACGCGGTGCTCCCCATCGCCGGTAAGGGCGACTCCGACTGGGGTTATGCCTGGATCCCCGTGTTGGGACCAATCACCGGTGGCGTCATTGCCGGTCTTTTGGGGGCAGCGTTGTTCTAGACAAAGGGGAGGCAAGAGAGAAAGGATGCCGATGAAGAAACTCATCAATGGAGTCGACGATGTGGTCGCCGACTCCCTGAGAGGCTTTGAAGCGGCTCACCCGGATCTGGTTCGGGTGAGCCATGACCCCTATTACATCGTCCGAGCTGACGCTCCCGTTGACGGAAAGGTGGGCATCGTATCCGGGGGTGGTTCCGGTCACGAGCCCATGCACGGCGGGTTCGTTGGCAAGGGGATGTTGGATGCCGCCTGCCCTGGGGAGGTTTCACCTCACCCACACCGGACCAAATGCTGGAGGCCACCCAGGCCGTAGACGGTGGCGTCGGTGTCTTACACATCGTCAAGAACTACACGGGCGACGTGATGAACTTCGAAATGTCGGCCGAGATGGCAGAGGGAACCGAGGTGCGTTCAGTCGTGATCGACGACGATGTCGCCGTCCAGGACAGTCTCTACACCGCGGGCCGCCGTGGGGTGGGGGCGACGGTCCTCGCCGAGAAGATCTGTGGTGGTGCCGCCGAAGACGGCAAGTCGCTCGACGAGGTGACCGAGTTGTGCGAGCGGGTCAACACCAACGCCAAATCGATGGGTATGGCCCTCACCTCATGCATCGTCCCCTCGGCTGGGGAACCCACCTTCGAGCTGGGGGACGACGAGATGGAGATCGGTATCGGCATCCACGGGGAGCCGGGACGGGAGCGCAAGAAGGTGGCCTCCGCCTCGGAGGTGACCGCGATGCTCACCAGGCCCATCCTCGACGATCTGGGCCTCGGTGAGGGCGACGAGGTCCTTGCCTTCGTCAACTCCATGGGAGGTACGCCCCTGATGGAGCTGTATATCGTCTACGCGGAGCTGGCAGCGCTCCTGGGGGACCGCGGGATCAACATCGGGAGGAACCTGGTGGGACCCTACATCACGTCGTTGGAGATGCAGGGTTGTTCCATCACCGTCCTTAAGCTCGATGATGAGATGAAGAATTACTGGGACGCACCGGTCAACACGGCCGGTCTGCGATGGGGGTTGTAATAGGCCCTAACGCAGATTCGGGAGACGATAAACGATGACCGTTGGTGTCGAGGAGGTCGTGACCTGGATCGGCACCTCCGCCGACCGAATCACGGAAAGACGGGATGAGTTGACAAAGCTCGACTCGGCCATCGGCGACGCCGACCACGGCGCCAATATGACCCGGGGATTCAAGGCCGTGGTCGAAAAGCTGAACGACAGCCCACCGGAGACCATCGCCGAGGCCTTCAAGACGACGGCTATGACACTCATCTCCAAGGTCGGAGGGGCATCCGGGCCCCTCTACGGGACAATGTTCCTCAAGATGTCGCAAGCGGCCGACGGCATGGACCAGATCGGCACCGCTGAATGGGCGGATCTCCTCGACGCCGCCCTCGACGGGATCGTATCCCGAGGCAAGGCGGTGCTCGAAGACAAGACCATGGTCGATGCCCTCTCCCCCGCTGTCGACGCCGTCAGGAACGCCGCCGACTCCCGAGATGATCTGGAGACCGCGATGCGCGCCATGAGCGAAGCCGCCGCGCAGGGAGTGGCGGCGACGATCCCACTGGTGGCCCGCAAAGGCAGGGCGAGTTATCTCGGCGAGCGCAGCGCCGGCCATCAAGACCCCGGGGCGACATCCACCCATCTCATCCTCGACGCGGCGGCGGACACTCTGAAGTAGAACGAGAAGAGAACACGACAAGATAGGAGCCACATGGCCAAGTATGTGTTAGCGATCGATCAGGGGACGACCAGCACCAGAGCAATGGTCTTCGACCATTCGGGGAAGGTGGTTTCCAACTCCCAGAAGGAGCACGAACAGATATTTCCCAAGGCCGGATGGGTGGAGCACGACCCAAAGGAGGTATGGGAGAACACCAAGGAGGTGATCGACGGGGCAGTCAAGGACTCAGGGGCGAAGGAGGGCGACATCGCCGCCGTGGGTATCACCAATCAGCGTGAGACCACAGTGGTCTGGGACAAGACCACCGGTGAGGCCATCCACAACGCCATCGTCTGGCAGGACACCCGCACCGACAAGCTCGTTGAGGAGTTCGGTGGTGACGAGGGTCAGGACCGCTTCAAGGCCACCACCGGTCTGCCGCTGGCCACCTACTTCTCCGGCCCGAAGGTCCGTTGGATTCTCGACAACGTGGGTGGTGCCCACGACAAGGCCGACGCGGGCGATCTCCTGTTCGGAAATATGGACACCTGGGTGCTCTGGAACCTCACCGGTGGCACAGATGGTGGTCTCCATTACACCGACGTGACCAATGCCAGCCGCACCATGCTCATGGATCTCGATACCCTCGATTGGGACGCATCGATCTGCGAGGCGATGGGAATCCCCACGGCGATGCTCCCGGAGATCCACTCCTCATCCGAGGTGTATGGAGAGGCCAAGAACACCGCCGTAGCTGGACTTCCTGTTGCCGGGATCCTCGGCGACCAGCAGGCAGCCACGTTCGGCCAGGTGTGCTTCGACGTCGGCAACGCCAAGAACACCTATGGGACCGGCAACTTCATGTTGCTGAACACAGGCACCGAAAAGGTCCCCTCGGAGAATGGTCTCTTGACCACGGTCTGTTACAAGATTGGCGATCAGGAAGCGGTCTATGCTCTCGAGGGCTCAATTGCCATCACGGGCTCCCTGGTGCAGTGGCTGCGCGACAACCTGGGTCTGATCTCGGAGTCGTCCGAGGTGGAGTCCCTCGCACGGAGTGTTGACGACAATGGCGGGGTTTACTTCGTTCCCGCTTTCAGTGGTCTCTTCGCCCCGTATTGGAAGTCCGATGCCCGTGGTGTGATCGCAGGTCTAACCCGGTTCAACAACAAGGGGCATATCGCCCGGGCCGCGCTTGAGGCGACCGCTTGGCAAACCCGTGAGGTGCTCGATGCCATGAACAGCGATTCGGGTGTCGATCTCACCGAGCTCAAGGTCGACGGCGGCATGGTTGTCAACGACCTTCTCATGCAGTTCCAGGCCGACGTGCTTGGTGTTCCTGTCATCCGACCTGTCGTAAACGAGACCACTGCCCTGGGGGCCGCATATGCGGCCGGCCTTGCCACCGGGTTCTGGGCGGAGATAGACGATCTCCGTGAGAACTGGCAGGAGGAGAAGCGCTGGGAGCCCCGTCTCGGCGAGGCTGAGCGGGAGAGCCGCTACGCCATGTGGAAGAAGGCGGTAACCCGCACCTTCGACTGGGTCGAGTAGACCCAATGATCGGGATCGTGATCGTGTCACACAGCCAACCCCTGGCGGAGGCCGTGGTGGAGTTGGCACGTGGCATGGGAGAGAGCACGGTCCCGATCATCGCAGCCGGAGGCGTCGACGATCCCGACAACCCCATCGGCACAGACCCCACCAGGGTCATGGCGGCCATCGAGGAGCTCGCTGAGAACGAGGGCATCCTGGTGCTCATGGATCTGGGTTCGGCGGTGCTTTCGGCAGAGACCGCTGTCGATCTTCTCGATGACGCTCTCAATGAGAAGGTCCACCTGTCGGCGGCGCCCTTGGTTGAGGCCGCAGTAGCGGCAGCCGCTGTGGCCGGCGCCGGTGGCGATCTCGATGCCGTGATTGCCGAGGCGAAACGGGCGCTCGATGGGAAGAAGGAGCAGTTGGAAGCTGCGGCGGGCCCCCATGCTTACGACGACGGGGGCACCGACGAGAAGTCCCAAGATGCAGACGCCGAGATCGAGATAGAGATCACACCGGAGCATGGCCTCCACGCCCGACCCGCCGTCCGCTTCGTCAAAACGGCCGGCAGCTTCGAGGCAGATATCCAGGCCACCAACCTCACCAATGGGAAGGGGCCTGCCAAGGCCGCCTCGATGGTTGCCGTCACCACCCTCGGTGCCGCCAAGGGCCATCGTCTCCGCCTAACGGCAACCGGCCCCGACGCCAAAGCCGCCCTAGCCGCCCTGGAGGAACTGGCAGCCACCGGCTTCGGCGACGCCTAACGCGGCACCTCTCACGTTTATCCAACTTCGACGGTGTGAATTGACGCGACCAGCCCACAATTCCACACCCTCGACCCCAGAGCGCCTTCACGGGGGCAGAGGCCCCCAGAAATTACGGTCTAACCTTGGCCTATGGCGTCGCACATCGAGACCACCCTTCGTGGGAGAGATCTGCTTAGGCACCCGATCCTGGGCAAGGGGACTGCCTTCAGTCACGAGGAACGTCACGACCTCAATCTCGATGGACTCCTGCCACACGAGGTGGAGACGATCGACCACCAGCTGGAACGTGTCCATATCGCACTCGACCTCCACACCGACGATCTGGCGAAGCACATCTACCTACGCCAGGTCCAGGAACGAAGCCGCATCATCTTCTACCGATACCTCCTCGCCAACATGGAGGAGGTCCTGCCCATCGTCTACACCCCGACCGTTGGCCAGGCGTGCGAGCAGTTCAGTCGCATCTACCGGATACCCCACGGCCTCTTCGTCGCCTATCCAGACATCGACCGTATCGACCACATGATCGCCAATTACGGGGCCGAGCGAATTCAGGT
>WHTL01000210.1 GCA_009377735.1 Acidimicrobiia bacterium | reverse complement strand
TCGCCGGTGGCGGGTGGAAGGTCCAACTTGAGGAATATGTTCGAGATGTGTTTTTCAACGGCTCCACCGCTCACCACGATGGCTTCGGCGATGGCATTGTTTGACTTTCCTTCTGCCATCAGGGCGAGGACTTCTCGCTCCCGATCGGTGAGACGACCCAAGGGTTCGCCCGACCGGTGGCGCACCATGAGCTGGGTCACGACCTCGGCGTCGAGTGCCGTCCCTCCTCGAGCCACCCGTCGTACCGCCTCGAGAAACTCGGCGACATCGGCCACCCGATCCTTGAGGAGGTATCCGACACCCCCACTGCCGGTCGTGGCCAAATCGGAGACATAACTGCGCTCCACGTACTGACTCAAGACCAAAACGGCGGTTTCGGGGTGGTGCTCGCGGATGTGGACTGCGGCCACGATCCCCTCATCGGTATGGGTGGGCGGCATACGGACATCGACGATCCCAAGCTGCGGCTTTTGTCGTTCGATGACATCCATCAGAGCATCGGCGTCTCCCACCGCGCCGACGATCTCTTCCCCGGCGTCCTGCAACAAACGCACGAGTCCGGCCCGTAGCAGGACGGAGTCCTCGGCAATAGCTATCCGAAGTTGGTCATCGTTACTCACGTCTGCACCTCCCGACCCTCGCATGGCAACTCAGCGATCACACTTGTGGGGCCCCCAGGAGGACTCGTGACCGAGAGCCAACCGTCGACACCACCAACCCGATGACGCAGCCCGGTGAGCCCTCCCCCATCGGGGTCGGCTCCACCCCTACCGTCGTCACTCACCTCGACCACCAGACGATCGCCATCGCGGACAACCACCACACTGGCGCTGCTGGCATCGGCGTGCTTGGCGATGTTGGCCAGGGCTTCACTGACAACGAAGTAGGCGATGGTCTCAGTTCGGAGATCAGGGCGCTCCGCTACCTCGACCTTCAGGTCCACGGGCACCGGGGAGAGGGCGACCACCGGTGTCAGCGCCGCCTCCAACCCCCTGTCTCCCAGAATGGTGGGGTGGATACCACGTGCCAAGTCGCGCAGTTCCACCAGGGCTCGTTTGGTTTCGGCATGGGCTTCCTCCACCAGCTCCTTGGCGCCGTCCATGTCCGAGCCTAACTTCTCTTTGGCCATCCCCAGGTTCATGGCGAGGGAGACGAGCCGTTGCTGCGCCCCGTCGTGGAGATCCCTCTCGATTCGTCGTCGCTCCTCCTCTGCTGTCTGGGCTACTGCGGATCGGCTAGTGGCGAGATGAGAAACCTGCTGCTCGAGTGCCACCGTCGGGTCTGGTCCGAGGAGGGCATTGCCCATGGCGACACTGAGTTGGCCGAGAGCGCGGATCGGGAAAGGGATAAGTGCAACGAGACCGACTCCAAACAGCAGGTACACCGCCCAGGAGGCCCATTGGGTGGTGCTATCAAATGGTGCGACGATCGGGATGAACAGGGCCCCAAAGATCAGGGTGAGAGGGAGCGCCCAGACCACCAGAGTGACGGTGAAGGTGATGATTCCGACAGGTAGCAGGAGAAGCTGATATAGGACCGACCGCCAGAATCCCCTGTCTCCAAGCCGCACTCGCAATGGGTTAACGAACCCGGTGCCGGTGGGGATGGGCGGTTCCGCAATCTCGGTATCCAATAAGACCCGAAGACGGGACCGCTCCAACATCGCAATCACATTGGTGGTGCCCAACAGCAACCATCCGGTCACGACGGCGACCGGGAACACGATGAGGAAACCCACTGTCAGGACACCCAGCGTCACGACGGTAATAAACGCGGCCAAACCCACAATGAAACTCAGGATCAGGTACAGGCTGGTCTTGAGATTCTCCGGGGTGAAGACATCCGCGTAGAGAGCAACGATGTCTTTGCCCAGACCCGATTGCTGTGAGTCGTTTTCCATAGGTCAAAGGTACGACCAGGGCCTTTGATCCACAATACCGCCTATTGGTGTCTCGATGGTGGGGTTAACCCCATCGTGGCTATGCGACGATGGGATCAGCCCTGGGTGGTGGCGAATTCTCTAACCCGGTGAACCGCCTCCTCGGTTCCTCCATCCCATGGAGCGCCGTGGCCGGGAAGCACCCATGTTGCCTCCAACTGCTCCAGGATCGCCAAGGATTGCAACGCCTCGGTGGAATCGTCGGTGAACGGTGCCGGTTGCGGCCCCTGAGCACCGGTGAGGACGTGTCCGGTGGTGAGGGCGTCACCCACGAATACCGCATCGACCCCTTGGAAGTGGTAGGCGACACTTCCCGGCGAATGACCGCTCATGGGAAGCACCGTAGGATCGCCGGGAACATCGAGGGTCTCCCCACCTTGGAGGGTCTCCACCTCGGTGAGGTACTTGGTCCGCAGACCTCCGCGGATGGCGGAGTACCAGAGGAAGCCCAACAAGGGACCCACTCTCATCGGTCCCCAGTCCGGGCTCGTCTTCTCCTCGCCGCGCGCTCGGGCCGCATCAGCCTCGTGTATGTACACGGGCACACCGGCCTCGCGTCGGAGCCGTTCGGCGAAACCAATATGGTCAGTGTCGCCGTGGGTGAGCAGCAGAGCCTTCACGTCGCTCAGCGAGAGCCCCATGAGGGCCAATTCCGGTACCAACTCACTCCAATGCCCGGAGAGCCCGGCGTCGACGAGGGTCACTCCCCTCGAATCGACCACGAGATAACAGTTGACATGGTCCGTTCCAATGCGATGAAGACCGGGAGCGAGTTCCATCCTCCCATTGTCACCGATGTCACGGGTTATTTCATCTCACCCGCTTCCCACCGTGTATTTCAGATGGGTCACCCGGGGTGAGTGCCTGGCGTCACTACCGACGAGATCGATGCGATCAGTGTCGAGCCTTTCGAAGAGGCGGATCCCCTCACCCAACAGGACGGGTACCAGGGTGATGGTGAACTCGTCCACCAGGCCAGCGTTCAAATACTGGATCAAGGTCTGTCCACCTCCTCCGATTCGGATGTCCCTGCCGTCAGCGACGTCGCGCGCTTGCTTGAGAGCGCTTTCGATTCCGTCGTTGACGAAGTAGAAGGTGGTGCCACCAGGTCGCTCCCAGAGCTCGCGCTCCCGATGGGTCACAACGAAAACGGGGGTGTGGAACGGGGCCTCCTCGGGCCAGCCGGTTTCTCCCCCATCGAACATCCGCTTCCCCATGATGGTGACACCCGTCCGCTCGAAGGTCTCCTTGACGACATCGTTGTCGACCCCGGTCTCGCCTCCCTCTCCGATATGGAGGTTCTCCCGGAAGAACTTCTGCTCTCCCTGCCATCCCTGGAGTTTCATCCATTGCTCCATCCACTTCTCACGGTCGGGGTCCACGGGACCGACGAATCCGTCGAGGGACATCGCCACACTGAAGAACACCTTCGTCATCTCATTCTCCTTCTGTTCTCTTCATGTATACGTTGAGTCGATCCAGGGTTTGCTCGGCACCCTCGATGGCGCCGAAACTTTTCACCAACTCGTCTCGTTGTTCTCTGGTGGCAAAGACGGTCCGGATCGTTACCTCGGTCTCTTCTCCCCTCTCTACCAACTCCACCGTTGATGTG
This sequence comes from Acidimicrobiia bacterium, assembly GCA_009377735.1. GTDB lineage: Bacteria > Actinomycetota > Acidimicrobiia > Spongiisociales > ZC4RG35 > WHTL01. The sequence goes on along the minus strand of WHTL01000210.1, from coordinate 3,335 downwards.
AACTCGTCGGGATCGCCCCGGCGGGTGCCCTGTCGATAAGCGATCAGCGACGGTGGTGAGATTTCAGTGAATTCGATCCAGTTTGGGTAGTCGGTGCCATCGGGTCCGTGCATGGTGAACTCCCACACACCACCGGGCCGGAAGTCGAAGGATCGGGTCGTGGTGGTGAATCCATTTGGACCCCACCATTTCGACACATGCCTGACCTCGGTGTACGCATCGAACACGAGCGGTCGCGGACCTTCGATCAGTCTCGACACCACGATCTCGCGGTCGGTAACATCCTCATTCATGGTCAGTGCCCCCCTTATTGGATTCTTCCTTGACTCTTCCTTTGACATATTCGTTGAGACGGCCGAAGGATTCGTCCCAGAACCTCTCGAATCCCCCGGTCCACTCGTGGATCGGCTCCAGACCACGTGCGTCGAGCCGATAGAGGCGTTGTTTCCCCACTCGACGCACCTGAACCAACCCCACCTCACGCAGAACCCGGAGATGCTTCGAAGTAGCGGGTTGCTTGATCCCGAGAACCTCGGCCATCTCTCCTACGGGGAGTTCCTCGTCCCGCAATAGCTGGAGGATCCTGCGCCGTTGTGGTTCGGCGATGGCGTTGTAGGCGTCGGTGGTGGTTGCTGCTCGTGCCATGTGGGTATGTTATATGCCTATATAAGCATATATCAACTCGAACCCTCCGCTCTCCTAGCGTTGGTTCGTAGAAGGAAGGCTCCTGCTGATGGTCCCGCGAATCCTTACCCCAGCTGCTCGTCGTCGCATTGTTGGCGAGGAATAGGTTCCCTCGGGCAGAGGTTGCCGAGGAGACACTCGACTAAGGAAGACATTGCCCGACTACGGACACGACCTGATCTTTGGTTCGTTCATCACTCCGACCAACTCGTCACCCCACCACGCTGTGGAACTCGCGCAGGAGTCGGAGAGAGCTGGTCTCGACCTGGTCACGTACCAGGACCACCCCTACCAGCCCCGGTTCCACGACACCTGGACCCTCCTCAGCTATGTAGCAGCGCGAACCGAACATGTCCGTCTGTCGGCCAATGTGACCAACCTCCCCCTGCGACCCCCGGCGGTCCTGGCGAGGGCGGCCGCCAGTCTCGACCTCCTCAGCAACGGTCGCTTCGAGCTCGGTCTTGGTGCGGGATCCTTCTGGGACGCCATCGACGCCATGGGAGGGCGGCGGTTGACCCCGGGGGAAGCCGTCGACGCGCTGGACGAGGCCATCGACATCATCCGCGGCATCTGGGACGCCGACAACGAGACCCGATTCGTGGTCGACGGCTCCCAGCACCGCATCGACGGGGCGAAACGGGGTCCGGCACCCGCTCACGACATGGAAATCTGGCTGGGGATCTATGGACCACGCATGCTGCGTCTCACGGGCCGCAAGGCAGACGGCTGGTTGCCGTCCCTTCCCTATGTGAACACGCTCGAAGAGCTGGCCAAGCCCAACTCGATCATCGACGAGGCAGCCGAGGAGGCGGGACGACAGCCCACTGCGGTGCGGCGCCTCCTCAACACCGGTGGCGGCTTCGGCCCAACGAGCGATCGACTCTTGATGGGTCCACCAGAGCAATGGGTAGACGAGCTCGCCACACTTACCCTCGAATACGGATTCAGCGGCTACATCATCCCAGGTGACGACCCGACGATGCTCCGCCAATTTGGCCAGGAAGTGGCTCCGGCCCTCCGCGACCTCGTTGCCAAAGAGCGCCGACCGGCCAACAGCTAAAAAAGGAGACGACCAGGTGGGAAGCAGCTAGAGGCCCTCGGCCAAGCGGGCATCTCTAGAAGAGTGGTAACCCCGGACCGGGTGTGCCACAGTCCATGACAAGCGCAGACTCCAGGTTGCGGGTGGTCGTGCAGATGCCGTGGTGGTGGGCGGGAATGACCCAGCGCGATGAGCAACGCATTCGCCAACAATGCGGCAAGGTGAGACATCAAGCCGACACCCACCCCGAACCCGACACCAACCCAACCACGATAGACAGAAACCGGGTCGCGGAGGAGAGGTCGGACGGCCCCGACCACGCGAGCCGCGTTCTCAAGGCAGCCGTTGGGGGTCTGGGCGACGGAGTCCCCCAGAAGTACTCGCTTGCTCCCGCCAGCTCACCTCACGACCCTCCGGATGATGATCGGGCGCCCGGATCGGCATGTCGAAGATCCGATTGATGCTGGTGCCGATGCGGCTGTAATTGTCGCCGTATAGGTGGAGAGAGATGGCCACGTCGTCGCCGGCGTTCTTCACCGCGTGGATGTTCTCCGTGGGGGGAACCAGGACGGAACAGGCGCCAGGCTCGTTGGTCGCCTGCGACTTCACCGAGAGCCACTCCTCCTCACCACCGCGATGGAGGGAGAAGAGCTGTTCGCCCTCGAGCCCCTGCACCACATACACCACGCACCAGCAGTGGTGATCGTGTATGGGCGTGCTCTGTTCGGGTAGCCAGACCAGGGACACGATGGAAAAACGATCGCCCGCGTCCGCATAGACGATGTTCTGGGCGTACTGCTCCGAATCGGGCTGTTTGTGCTCGTCTTTCAGATCGTCGGCGGTTGGAGCCACCTCCTTGACCGTCTCACCGGCGGCTTTCGCCCGATCGGCGGCGTCGTCGAACCGCTCAACGGCCTTCGTCAGCCGGTTGGTCAATTGTTCGATAGCACCCATTCGTCAAACCTCGGTTCTAATCATCGGCTTACCACCCATGATATTGAAAGCCAGCCACAACTTGCCCTCGAATGTGTATTGACATAGAAGCGCCTACCTCCCGAGCCTCCGGCTCGGCAGGAACCTTTCCCCCTCCTCCGAAGGGGGAACAGGAATCAAGGTATGCGCAGGTGTCGCGGGGACGCAACACTGGCAAAGATGGACAGGACGGTCGTGCTCGTTGAGGGACTCAGTGACAAAGCGGCACTGGAAGCTCTGGCAGAAAGAATGGGCCGAGACCTCGCCAAAGAGGGTGTGACTGTCGTGTCCATGGGTGGTGCCACCAACATCGGTCATCATCTCGACGACCTCGGATCCCGGCGCCGGGCCATGAATCTGGCGGGTCTCTGCGATGCAGCCGAAGAAGCGTTGTTCCGACGGGCCCTGGAGCGGGCGGGATTGGGCTCTCACCTGGATCGGGCCGCACTCGAGGCTATCGGCTTCTTCGTCTGTGACCCCGACCTCGAAGCCGAGCTCATCTCAGCCCTCGGCCCTGCCAGCGTGCAAACGATCATCGAAGAACAGGGTGAGCTCAGTTCCTGGAGGATCTTCCAACGACAACCGGCACAGAGGGGTCGGCCCGTCGAGGCTCAGCTGCGAAGATTCATGGGTACCCGCG
>WHTL01000185.1 GCA_009377735.1 Acidimicrobiia bacterium | reverse complement strand
GAGCCCCGACACCTTCTGTCCCATGGGTCCTTGCATCGTGACGAAGGACGAACTGGACATCACCGAATCCTGGCTCCGTACCCGAGTCAATGGAGAACTGCGACAGGAGGCACCGATCTCGGCCATGATCTTCGACATCCCCACCCTGGTGTCGACCTTGTCGTCGGTAATGACACTCGAGCCCGGCGATGTGATCGCCACCGGCACACCTCTCGGGGTCGGTATAGGGTTTGACCCGCCCCGCTACCTGACCCCCGGCGACATCGTCGAGGTCGAGATCGATGGTATCGGCATCATCCGCAACCCGGTGGTGTGAAACCCACCAACAACCTGAACCCAGGGTGGAGGACATCACCGGGCGACCATCTCCGCCCTAGGTTGGTAAGTCGCACTCGGCGGTGCGTCTGGGGGTCTGGGTCGACCTTGTAGGATGCAGGATCTGATGAGACTTCTTGAAGGATTGATGGGTCCTCACCACAATGAGTGAGGCCGAGGACCGAATTGATCCCGGACTGTGGTCCCTTCTGCTGGTGGGTTTGGTGGCGGGACTCCTCAGTGGCGCGCTCGGGGTCGGTGGCGGGATCGTCATGGTGCCCCTCATGGTTGGGGTTCTCCATTTTGATCAGCATCGTGCCCATGCCACCTCTCTCGCCGCCATCGTGCTCATCGCTCTCGCCGGCGCCATCAGATTCGCGGTAGGTGGCGAGGTCGATGTGACAGTCGGAATCGCCATTGGATTGGGTGGGGTTGTCGGTTCCACCCTGGGTGCACATCTCATGCATCGTCTTTCGCCCGATGCGCTCAAGGGAGTGTTCGGAACGCTGATGATCCTCGTCGGTATCCGGATGGTCATCGGGGGAACACCGAACTTCGACCCTGTGACCGGCACGGTTGCCGTGATACTCGTCGCCGTCGGTGTCGGACTCATCGCAGGGGTCGCCTCCGGCGTCGCCGGAATTGGAGGTGGGGTGATCATGGTCCCTGCGATGGTGTTCCTGCTCGGTCTGGGGCAGCACGCCGCCGAGGGAACGTCGCTCCTCGCAATTCTCTTCACTGCCGTCGCTGGAACCCGGGTGAACGTGAGGAATCAAAGGGTGGATCTAAAGCAGTCGACCGTCATCGGTCTCGGGGGCATCGTCTCAGCCGTCGGTGGCGCTTCGATCGCCCTCCTCATCGACGCATCGAGTCTCACCAGGGTGTTCGGGGCGTTCGTGGGGGTGGTTGGGGTGAGGATGATCGTTCGTCTGGTCCGCTCTCGAGGAGTCGGCTGGTCGTCGATACCGTCGGAGAGTGAGCAAGGAGAATCCTGATGAAACTGGTGACGTTCAGAGATTCCGGTACGGATCGGGTCGGCGTGGTCCTCGGAGACGAGATCGCAGATCTCTCCGCGGTCAAGCCGGAACTCGTCGACATGGTCGATCTCATCGCCCGCGGCGACGGCGGTCTGGCGGCAGCAGGCGATCGGATCGAACGTGCCCCCAAACTGCCGTCGACCGACGTCGAGCTCAGAGCACCCTTCATCCCCCGTAAGAACGTCATGGCGGTCGGTCGAAACTACCGAGAGCACATCCACGAGATCAAGGACGAACCCCGTCCGGTGCCGGAGAATCCGATCATCTTCACCAAGCCACCCACATCGGTTATCGGCCCGGGTGAGGCCATCGACACCGCCAACGACCCCAGCGGAACCACCGACTACGAGGGCGAGCTAGGTGTGGTCATTGGCCCGGGCGGTATCCGAATCCGAGCCGAGGACGCCTGGGACCACGTCTACGGCTACACGATCGTCAACGATGTAACGGCCAGGGCGTTGCAGCGAAAACATGGTCAGTGGCTGATCGGGAAGGGCCCTGACACGTTCTGCCCCATGGGACCCGTCGTCGTCACGAAAGATGAGATCGCCGATGTCAGTTCGTTGTGGGTCAGGACCTCCGTCAACGGCGAAGAGCGTCAGGCCGCACCGGTCTCCGACATGGTCTTCGATATCCCAACACTCATCGCCACACTGTCGTCGGTGATGACCCTTGAGCCCGGTGACGTGATCGCCACCGGGACCCCTGCGGGAGTGGGCATGGGTATGGAACCACCGGTGTTCCTCGCTCCCGGTGATGTCGTAGAGGTCTCCATCGACGGGATCGGAACCTTGACCAACCCAGTGATCTAGGAGGAGCCCATGCCACGGTTCGCCATCAAGACAGCCAACCAGAACATCACCTACGAGAGGATGCTCGAGATCTGGCAAGCCGCCGATCAACACGAGGTCTTCGAGTCGGCGTGGAACTTCGACCACTTCTATCCCCTCCGCGTCAACACCGACGGACCTTGTCTGGAGGCCTGGGTGACCCTGAGTGCCCTGGCCGCGTCGACCAGCAGGATTCGGCTGGGGTCGATGGTCCTCGGAATGCACTTCCGACATCCCGCGGTGACGGCTGCGATGGCGTCGAGCCTGGATATTGTTTCAAATGGAAGACTCGAGTTGGGCTTGGGGGCGGGGTGGTACGAGCTAGAGACCGACGCCTACGGCATCGAGTTGGGGACGGTCGACGAGAGGATGACCCGGTTCGAGGAGGGCACCGAGGTGATACATCGTCTCCTCACCCAGGAGACCACCGATTTCCAGGGTCGCTTCTACCAACTGACGGAGGCTCGAAACGAGCCCAAACCGGTGCAGCAGCCCCGACCCCCCATCACGATCGGGGGCCGAGGTAAGAAACGAACCCTGCGGTTGGTGGCCAGATACGCCTCGATGTGGGATTCGCTATTCGCCGATGATGAGCCCGACGAGTGGAAGCAGCTGTATGAGGTGCTACTGGGTCACTGCGAGGCGGTGGGCCGGGACCCCAGCGAGATCTCCTGCTCATCCCACTTCCGGGTGGGTGCTGACGCTGACCCCGCAGACGTGGCCAAGCAGGCAAGCCAATTGTTCGACGCCGGAATCGACGTCGCCATCCTGGTGCTTGCGGGGCCCCACGACGGCGCCAGCATCGATCGGCTTGCCGGAGTGCTCTCATCGCTCTGAGGAGTCTCCCGACATCCCGTGATGCCGGCCTCCTAAGAGGGGAATCAGGGTGACCGAGGGGGTTTTATGGGCACTCCTGGCGGCACTCGGATTCGGGTTCGCTCAGATCTTCAACCGAAAGTCGAACCAGACACTCGACGCCTATCGCACCGCATTCGGGCTCCTTCTGGGTGTGGAGGTCGTCCTGGTCGTCCGGATGATCGTCTCGGGGGAGCTTCCGCTTGCCATGGAAATGCCGTGGGCGGCCGTAGCCCTCTTCACCCTTGCCACGACCCTCCATTTCGTCGGGGGTTGGACACTTCTAGCCCTGAGTCAGCAGAGAATTGGTGTGGCGCGGACCGGTGCTTTGGTGTCCGCCGCTCCTCTGGTCGGAACCATTCTGGCCGCGCTCGTCCTCGATGAGCCGCTTACCATCACCATCCTCGGCGGAGTGGTGCTCGCCGCCGTGGGAGTGGCGCTCATCTCGATGAGTGGCGGCACCAAGAACGGTCGCAACTGGTCGCGCCCCTGGTTGGCGTTGACGGTGGCGACGATCTGGGGTACATCCCCCACCATCATTCGCCTGGGGTTGGAGAGGTTCGACCATCCGGTGCTGGGGGTGACGGTCGGCTTGGGTATCAGCCTCGTGGGAAACTTCGTCCTGCTGCTCCTGTGGCAGGGTCGGCGCACCGAGTCCATTCCGGCGTCTACCTACCGATGGCTGCTTGCCGGGGGAGTGGCCGGCGCCATCGGTGTCTCAAGCCAATGGATCTCCTTCGGTCTCACCACCGTCGCCATCGCCATAACGGTGCAGCAGCTCGCCGCTGTGGTGGTGGTGGCGCTGGTCCCCCTCATGTTCCACGAGCCTTTCGAGCGTCTCAACCTCACCTTCCTCGCCGGCACTGCCGCAATGTTGGTGGGTTCCTTCATCGTGGTGATGTCCGGAGCCTGACCGCCGTTACTTCTCGGGGATGACCGGGAGGAGGAGGGTGGGGGGTTGGTCGGGGTTGAAGTGGATGGTGGTGGTGCCGCCGAAGATGTCTTCGGGTCGGTCCTCGGGGTCGTCATGGAGGAAGGGGCCACAGCCGGTGAACCGATTCTTGAAGGTGGAGATTTCCTCGTCACCACCCAGATCGCCGCCATACTCGTAGTCCTTGCCCCTGATGGTGAGGGTGAGCCGATATCCAGGGGGGATCACGATGGTGGTGGGCCATATCTCAATCTCGAGTCGGTAGGTCTCGTCAACGGTAAGTGGTTCCGGAACGGTGTGGGTGTGATAGGGACGCCACGGGGTGGACAGTTCTGGGTCGAGGGCGCGGTGTGACGCACGCAGCCACCCCTGAGCTATCGGGGCGTGGGGGTCGAGAGCACCCTGAAAGGTGACCTCCGCCCCATCTGGGTCCACCACCCCGAGGATGACGAAGAGGTCGGCGTCCTCGGCGGACGACGACACATCGAGGGAAAGGCTGGACGGCCCTGTGATCTCGGTCTCGTGCTCAAACGCTTCCGAAGTGAAGACCAACCCATCACCAAGCGCTTCGAACTCCATCGATGCTGTCTCGTCTGGTGCGTCCATGCGGAGTGAGCCGTCGGGATGGGGATATATCTCGGTCCAGTTGGTGCGGGGTATGGGCCAACCTTCTTCGGAGCGGTCAACAAAGCGATCGACGTGTCGCACCCGCAACATCACCGGGGATCTCTCGGCCCATCCGTTGTCATCATCCTTCAGGAAATGGTCGAAGAACTGGAGCTGGAGACCGCGGCCGTAGTCGGTGTAGAAGTGGGTCCAGTGTTCCTCTCCATGGACCTCAAGCCAACGCTGGTCCGACCCCGACCTCGTGAAACCCTCGAAGTTGCCACGGGCGTGAAGGCCGTGCCCTCCCCAGTTGCCCGCGGAGAGCACCGGCACCTCGATGTCCTCCAGATTGGCGCTGCGATCTCTGTGGAACTCGTCATCGAGCGGGTGGGCGGCTATGTCACCCGGAAAGTCGGAGCGGTTGGCGGCGAGTGTTGCCTCGTCGAGGGTTTCGTCACCACATGCGTTCAACCCCGTCACCGGGTGTTTGGGACCACGGTCGCCCAGACCGTGCTGGACGGTCTTGACTTGCATGTCGTACCAATTGGGGAAGAAGGTGGAGCGGATGCCGCCGTGATGGGTCATGTCGCGGTAGAAGTCGGCCGCGCCCTCCCAGGTGCAGATGGCGGCTAGGTGGGGTGGCCTCTCGGCAGCGACCTGCCACTGGTTGATGGCGAAGTAGGAGATGCCGTTGAGACCTACCTTGCCCGATGACCACGGCTGGACGCCGGCCCACTCGATCGCCTGATAGAAGTCGGCGGTTTCCCGCGGGGAGAAGTGATCAATGAAACCGGGGGAGCGACCGGCACCACGGGAGTCGACACGAACACAGACATATCCCTCCGGGACCCATTTCTCGGGGTCGACCACCTCCCACGCCTGATACTTGTTGGTCGATCCTTCTGCCACCTCGGGGTAGGTGGCGATCATTCGATTCCACTGATCTGGATAGCCCTCCGGAAACCACAGCCCCTTGGCATATGGTCCGTAGCTGAGAATGACGGGATAGGCAGCGTCGTCGTCGGGACGGAACACATCGGCCCGCAACTCGAGCCCATCATCCACCACGATGGGCAAATCCCAGTCGATCTTCATCCCATCCCGCGCTTCGGACTGCGTCATGGCAAGATCTTACACAATCGATGATACAGCACGAACTGCTCAGTAATCTCAACCCAGGGTGGAGGACACTGCTCGGCGACCACCTCCGCCCCCAGTTCGTCCCATAACCTGAACCCGGGGTGGAGGTTGCCGCCCGACGATGTTTTCCACCCTGGGTTCAGGTTGCCGGTGGTATGCAGCGGGCCCCTGATCGTGCCATTCCAACCGATTGCAATGGTGGGCTAGGATTCGAGGGCACTGACGGCAAGCGTTTGAATTCCCTACAGTTGACCCAGAGACGACAAGGAGAGCCATGGTCGATTTTCCGGTAGCCACAACACCATCCCCGGGGTTGATGAACGTCGACTGGGAGCGACGTGTCAACTTCGACCGGCTCCGGGAGCATCGTCTCGGTCGTACCCGTCAGCAGATGGAGAGCGACGGTCTCGGTGCCCTCCTCCTCTTCGAGACATCCAACATTCGTTATGTCACCTCCACCCAGATCGGTTACTGGGCATTCAACAAGGGAGAGCGCTGGGCGCTCCTCACCCGCGATGGCGAACCCCGCATCTGGGACTTCGGTTCGGCAGCCAAGGCTCACCGACTGCAGCTGCCCGATCTATACGACGAGACCAACTCCAGAGGGGGCAACACGGGTCTCCAGGGGGCCATCGGACCAGAGACCGGCCTCCACGCCGCCGCCGCCGCCGAGATCGCGGCAGCATTGCGCGACGAGGGCCTCGGTGATGAGCCGCTGGGTGTCGACATGGCCGAGACGTCGGTGTTCCTTGCCCTCCAGGCCGAGGATCTCGCCGTGGTGGACGGTCAGCAGACGATGATGAAGGCCCGCGAGATCAAGGGACAGGACGAGATCATCCTCCTCACCCAGGCATGCGCCATGGTCGACGGTGTCTATCAGGACATCTTCGAGGCCCTCAAGCCGGGGGTGCGGGAGTCCGACATCGTGGCCTTGGGCCACGCCCGTCTCTTCGAGATGGGTTCGGAGTTCGTCGAGGCTATCAACTCCATCGCCGGGGAGCGCTGCTCACCTCATCCCCACGTCTTCAGCGACCGTCTCATCCGCCCCGGGGACCAGGCGTACTTCGACATCATCCACGTCCTCAACGGATATCGCACCTGTTACTACCGCACCTTTGCCGTGGGGCGGGCGTCCCAGGCCCATCGTGACGCCTTCAAGCAGAGCCGGGAGTGGATGGACGCCGCCATCGAGCTAGTGAAACCGGGAACCACGACCGACCAGATCGCCTCTGTGTGGCCCGAGGCGCATGAGTTCGGGTTCGAGGACGAGATGGACGCCTTCGGGCTCCAGTTCGGCCATGGTGTCGGGGTTGGTCTTCACGAGCGACCCATCATCAGCCGGCTCAACTCCCTTGATAACCCCATCGAGATCAAGGAAGGTATGGTGTTCGCACTTGAGACCTACGCTCCGGCAGACGATGGAAGGTCGGCGGCGCGGATCGAAGAAGAAGTGGTGGTCACCGCCGATGGGCCACAGATCATCACACTGTTCCCATGCGAGGAGCTGATGGTTGCGAATGAGTACTGAGACATTCGACCCGGGTCTGATGGACTACGCCCAGAGGGCGCCCCGCCTCCCGGACCCCGTCGACGAGGGCAACGACGATCTGGACATATCCCTCGATGACCGGCTCGCCATGTACGAGAAGCAACAGGAGCTACGTCAGTTCGAGAAGCGCGCCTACGACCTCTTCATGCAGAACCTGGTGAAGGGGACCTCTCACCTCTCATTAGGGATGGAAGCCGTCGCCACCGGTTTCGGCAGGGCTTTGCAAACGGACGACTACTCCTTCGCAACGTATCGTGGCCACGCCCACACTCTGGCCCGTGGAGCCCCACTCGGCCCGGTGATGGCTGAGCTGTTGGGACGGGAGAATGGCATCCTCGGCGGCAAGGGAGGCTCCATGCACCTCACCTCCGTGGAGCACGGGATGATGGGCTCCTACGCCATCATCGGGGCCCACCTCTGCATCGCCAACGGCGCCGCATGGTCGGCACAGATGCGGGCGACCGACCAGGTGACGGCGGTGTTCTTCGGGGACGGCACCACCAACATCGGTGCCTTCCACGAGGCGGTCAATTTCGCCGCCGTCTGGGATTTGCCGATCGTGTTCGTCTG
>WHTL01000064.1 GCA_009377735.1 Acidimicrobiia bacterium | reverse complement strand
GTGACGAAGTACCAAAGACCGATCATGGAGAGGATGGCTACCGCGATGACGAAGACGCTGGTGCCATCGATCGGCAAACCGAAGATGTTCATCTGACCGGCGAAGGGCTCCGGGGCCGCTGGATAGCTCCTGAGGCCAACTCCAAACAGACCGGCGAAGGCGTACTGGAGAAAGAAGGAGACCCCGATCGATGTGATGAGGGGGATCAGCCGTGGGGAACCACGCAATCTGCGGTATGCGATTCGCTCCACCAACACTGCCACCAGGGTCGAGGTAAACATGGCGACGAGCAGCACGATCCCTAGTGAGAGGAACGGATTGGCGGCCCACAATCCGTTGGCGAAGAGCCAGTTGGCTGCGATGAAGCCCACCATTGCGCCCGACATGAACACCTCGCCATGCGCGAAGTTGATGAACCCGAGCACCCCATAGACCATCGAATAGCCGAGTGCCAGCAGACCATACATGGCGCCCTGGGAGAGACCGGCCACAAGGAGGTCACGCCATTGTGAGGCACTGAGTCCCTGTCCCGAGGCGAACTTGACGATGGAGCCCACCAAGCCCCAGGTGATGATGATGATCGCCCCGATCCGGATCGCCCACAGGAAGAGGTCAACCCAATTGGTGCGGAAAGACCTCTTTACCTTCTCGGTGTCGACGCTAGCTGTCATAGTCTCCCTGAACGCCCGTGCGGGACATCTTTGCGCGGGTCGCGTGGCATGAGATTCGCATCGATCCTCTCCTAAGGGTCAGATGCGTTTATAGCAGCAAGGGTCCGATGATGCCGGACCCTTGCTGATTTTTCGGTATTCGATTGGTCTGCTCAGCCGGTCTCGCCCTTGAAGGTAAAGACCACCTCCATCTCGGTGGAGTCGGTAACAGACGAGTCCGTGTGATGGACGATCTGGATCTCCTGGGCGCCGCAGTCCCCGAAGTCGTCACAGGAGATGGCACCGATCATGCCCTGGAACTCGGTCTCGTTCATCCGATCCCGCAAGGCCTGACGATCAACCGTGAGGCTTCCGTCGCCATTGTCTACTGCCACGTCGTTGATGGCGTCGAGCAACAGGATCGTCCCATCGTATGCGTGGGCCCAGAATGCCGCCGTTGGTGCCTCACCATATGCCTCCTCGTAGGCCGTGAGGAAGTCGTTGGCGGATACCCCGGTGATCTCATTCTCATTGCCTTCGAACTGGAGGCTGGGGCCGGAGAAGTACATGCCCTCCGACTCTGGGATCTCCAGGAAGTTGGCTACCAGCAGACCGTCGGCGCCGATGCCCTGAACTTCCTCGAGCCCGGCAACGCCACCGATTTGCTGGGCGATGAAGTTGCCCTCAGGCGGGAAGATCGGGAAGTAGACGGCCTCCGGCGCACCAGCAGCGACCTCGCTGAGGACTCCACTCATATCGGTGTCGCCCTTGTTGACCGCCGTCGCCACCGAGACGGTGCCACCCAACTCTTCGAACGCATCACCGAATGCCGTGGTGAGACCCTGGGTGTAGGGGTCGCCATCATGGATGGTACCCGCTGTGGTCATGCCCAGATCGTTGTAGACATAATCGGCGACTGCCTGACCCTGGAAGAGGTCGTTGTGGGCGGTGCGGTAGTAGCCGGGGTAGTAGTCGGTGCCTGCAGTGCCCTCGAGATCCGAGGTCAGCGATGGGGACGTATTCGACGGAGACACCATCACCATGCCGGCGTCACTGATAAGCGGCGAGGTTGCCACACCCGATCCGGAGCAGGACGTGCCGATGACTCCGAGAACCTGCTGATCGGAAACCACGCTCTGGACCGCACTCTGACCACCCTCTGCAGAGCAGAGTCCGTCGAGTCCGGTGCCCATGCTGACCTCGTGACCCTGGATGGGTCCGTAGTCGGCGATGGCCAGTTCGGTGGCGTTCTGGTTGGGCAGGCCCAATGTTGCGGTGTCACCCGAGATAGCTTGGATGGAGCGGATCTGGATGGCCTCGCCGTCGGCGATGGTTACCGATCCCAGTTCGCCAGCGGGGGCGGTTGTTCCGTCGACGGCCGTTGTGCCGGGTGCCATCGTTGTACCTGGTGCCATCGTGGTGCCGGCCGCCGTGGTATCTGTTGTCTCACCACCCGCAGTCGTGTCGGCGGCTTCCGTGGCATCAGCGCCGTCACCTGTGGTGGTAGCTGTGCCTCCGTCGCCACCGCCACACGCCGCGATCAACATCGAGAGTACGGCGAATAGTGCGAGAGAGCGGATTAGTCGTTTCTTCATGTTCTTAGACCTCCATGGCTTGTTCGACATCTCAGGGAGAATGTCGTTGTGTGATAGTACCTTCCCCGCCCGATCCGCGCCCGACATCAGGAACTTTAGCGGTACCGACCACGAATAACCCGTAGAAGTGGGGTATATCTGACGCCGGCCGACACTCTACTCACGGTCTCGACAAACGAAGTGCCCGGAAGCACTCCACTATGTATGGGAGACGGATTTCATCATCTGTCGTGAAGTTTGGTCGCAACAGGTCATCGAGTGCGGTGAGCATGGCTTCCTTCTCGCTCTCTCGCATACCGATGGTGTAGGAGCGTGACAAGGCAAGAGCGTGCACAGCATGGCGGTTCAGGTGTTGCGTATGACGAAACTGGGCACTTTCCACCGCGGTGAATCCAGACCCGAATGCGACCTCATCGACCACGTTACGCCCCGTGGCCCCACCGGAAGTGGACTCTCCGAGGATCCGACCCATCTCCGCTACCCAACGCTCGCTGTCATCGCGGGTGTTCCAGATGGCTGCGGCTGTTCCGTCATCGACGAGAACCCTCTCCATTTCAGGAAGGGCGAGACCAGGTTCGAACCAGTGGAATGCCTGCCCTGCGATCACCGCATCGGCGGTACCGTCAGGTACCGGGAGGTCCTCGGCCGTGCCCAGGTGTGTGTCGAGTTGTGGGTGGTGACCGAGGTTGTTCCGCAGTCGTTCCAACATCGTCCCATCGGGTTCGACGGCGATGACATCGTGGCCCAGGTCCAGAAGGACCCTGGTGAGTTTGCCGGTACCGGCACCCACCTCGACGACTTTGAGCTGGTCCGTCGGTTGCCCCAGGGACCAGTCGACCGCCTCGCCCGGATAGCTGGGGCGGGCCTTGTCGTACTCCTCCACCGCGGCGCCAAACGCCTGTCGCCTGGTAGCTCGGTTGTGCCGCTCGGTTGGTGTCACCTAATCGAGTGAATCCGTCGGGATAGCGAATAGGAGTTCATCCCCGCCTCGAACCCCGTCGAGGAGACCAAAGGCCTTTGGCATCAACTGCTCGCAATAGAAGCGGCCCGTGGTGATCTTTGAGGCCATCCAGGCGTCGGGTCCGTTGCTCTCTATCAGGTCCTTGGCGACGAGTGCCGATCTTGCCATCAGCCAACCCCCGATGACATTCCCGGCAAGACCAAGGTATGGGGTCGCCCCCGCGAGAGCCTGGCTTGGATGGTTTCCCATCACCGAGAGGAGATGCTCGGTACCCAACCTCAATGCCTCCAAACCGTCTTCCATGTTCAGCCGTGTCGCGTTGAGGTCGGTGTGGCCCTGCAGTTCCTTGATTGTGGCCGCGATCTCGTCACACAGGGCCGTCATCACGGCACCGTTGCCCATCGGTAGCTTTCGCATCAGCAGATCGATCGCCTGTATCCCATTCGTGCCCTCATATATGGGTGCGATTCGGGAATCCCGGAAGTATTGGGCCGCTCCGGTTTCTTCGATGTATCCCATCCCACCGTGGATCTGGATACCAAGGGAAGCCTGTTCCACCCCGAGATCGGTGCACCAGGCCTTCGCTATGGGCGTGAGGAGAGCAACCCTCTGGCCCGCGGCACGCCGGGTGCTCTCGTCGGGGTCATGACGCTCCAGATCGACACCCTGAGCCACCACATACAGCAGCCGTCTCATCGCCTCGTTATACGACTTCATGGTGAGCAGCATCCGCCGAACGTCGGGATGCTCGATGATGGCGACGGATTCGGTTGCGGGTTGTCCCGGTAGCCTGCCCTGTTTTCGCTCGCGGGTGAACTGCAGGGCCTTCTGATAGGCGCCCTCGCCAATGGCAAGACCCTCGATGCCGACCCCGATCCGCGCGGCATTCATCATGATGAACATGTTCTTCATGCCGTCGCCCTCTCCGCCGAGGACGTATCCGAGGGCGCCGTCGCCCCGGTCCCCGAAGGACATCACGCATGTGGGTGAGGCATGGATACCCAGCTTGTGCTCGAGTGATACCACCCTTAAGTCGTTCTCCTCGCCGGGATTGCCATCTTCGTCGACGAGGTTTCGAGGCACGATGAACATGGAGATGCCCGTGGTCCCTGGTGGCGAATCGGGTGTCCGTGCCAGGACGAGGTGGACGACGTTCTCGGTGAAGTCCTGATCCCCCCAAGTGATGAAGATCTTCTGACCGAAAAGCCGATAGGTGCCGTCCTCCTGTGGCTCGGCCCTGGTGCGAAGAGCGCCTACGTCGGAGCCCGCCTCTGGTTCGGTGAGATCCATGGTGCCGGTCCATTCCCCGGTCACGAGCTTCTCAAGGAATGTGTCGTGCTGTTCGGTGGTCCCCAACTCGATCAGGGCCTCGATCCCACCCTGGGTGAGCATGGGGCAAAGTGAGAACGCCATGTTGGCGCTCTTGGAGAACTCCTGGATCACCAGCCCAACCAGATAGGGCAGCCCCCCGCCTCCCCATTCTTCGCTCATGTGGGCGCCGGGCCAGCCCGCCTCGACGAACTTGGAGTACGCATCCTTGAATCCCTCGGGAGTCACCACCTTCCCGTCGACCAATCGTGAACCCTCTATGTCCCCGCTTCTGTTGAGTGGGGCTATCACCTCACTGAAAAAGCGACCCGCTTCCTCGAGAAGGTCGGAAATAGTCTCGGGGTCGGCGTGTCCGTAACCCTCTAACTGGGAGATTTCCTTGAGGTTCGCAACATGGTTCAGGGCAAAATCGATGTCACGAAGAGGCGGCGAATAGGGCATAGAACCAGACTACCAACCCCCAGTGAGCAGCGTTATGGCGGGATGTCACGGGAGGATCAGTACGTAAACGGGGTGCTCGCTATGTGATGTGGCCCTTCGGCGACGGAACCCGTACCGGAGGTACAGCCGGCTGTGCTCATCGACCCCGGCGTCCCCGATGACTTTGATCTCCCGACTCTCGCCCGGTGTGGTCTCGACCAACAACTCCGCAGCCCGTTCCACCTGCCAGGCAAGGAGGGAGCGACCGATCCCGTGGTGACGATGCGATGGGTCCACCAGCCCGAAAATTGCGACCCGTCCGAGGTTGGCGGCGGGGTCAGCTCCTTTGACGAGACCGAATGCAATGAGATCGCTGCCGGTCCAGTATGCCCTCGTGTTCAGCTCCGGGCTGAATCCACGGGAGGCGAACATCGCCTCGACATCGGCCCGTGAAAGGGGGACAGCCACCTCCCAATGATGGGCCCAGCGCCGTATCAGGGTTTCCAGGTCGCTGATGGTTTCGATCGGTCCCGTTTTAAGCACAACCACGGGTCAGCCTGCCCCTACCGTATCGACACGGCCAACGAGGGCGTCGACTATCGCACCCACCGCTGTGGAGGCGTTCTCTTCGATGACGACATCGGCGAGCTCATCTGCGTCGGTCTCACCCTGGTTGACGATGACCATCGGCTTCCCAAGCTTGGCCATGGCGATGGGGATCCCGGCCGCTGGCCACACCGACACCGTGGAGCCGACGATGAGGACGGCGTCTGCCTCGTCGGCGAAGGACTCCGCCTTCTCCATCTCAACGACCGGGAGCATCTCGCTAACATCACTGTGGACACCTTGACGATTCCCCCGCAATGGGGACACGGAGGGTCGCTCTCACCGGCATCAACCCGCATCAGGAGCTCCTCGGTGGGCCAGGTGGCACCGCAACGTACACAACCCGCCCTCCGCACATTTCCATGGAGCTCGGCCACCCGCGACTCCGGTAGCCCCGCCACGAGATGGAGACCGTCGATGTTCTGGGTGACACAACCAGTCAGCAACCCGGCCCCGTGCAACCGTACGATGGCGTGGTGGGCCTCGTTCGGCTCGACGGTGGAGCGGGCTCCCCACAACTCCCCATCAGCATGCATCCGCCACCGTTTCTTCCGCAGCTCCGGTTCGGCCATGAAGCGCTCGATCTCGAATTCGGATGGATCCACCTTGGTCCACAGCCCATCGGGCCCCCGGAAGTCGGGGATTCCCGACTCGGTGGAGACCCCGGCCCCGGTAAAGACCATGATCCCTTCAGCAGGTGCCAGTGCAGCAACGGCGGCAGCGATAGCGTCCATCCTGGATTCAGAGTAGTTGTCAGAGGTTGCAGGAACCGCTGAACGGCGCGTTTGAAGTCGTAGACGCTCGCCATCGGAGGTTACGGTAACCGACGGTCGGCGACGTCTGGGTTGTATCTACTGGCTCGGCCACTGGTCCCTGATGTATCCAACGGCGTCGGCTCCTCCCAGTTGTTTGGTGGCGTTGCCATGACGCACGAAGAAGGCCTCGGGGTCCTTGGATGTCTTCGCCCACACTTCCTCGGGAGCGGGTTCGACATCTATCCGGGCGATTGTGACACCGTCCACTCCGACGAAGGTGAGGGTGGCAAGGCGGGAGTTGTTGAACCCAAGCGCTGTCTCCAGCTTCTGATAGAGCCAGTTCTCGAGACTGTCTCGGTCCGGACTGCTAAACGTGTTCAAGTCGGCGTCGAGGCCGACCGCCTCACCACGGTCGGCCACACCGATTATTAGTGTGCCTCCCCCGCTGTTTAGGAACGCCGCGACCGTCTTGATGACGGAGTCCTCTACACCTGGGACCGCCTTCGCCTGATGCAAACCCCAACGAAAGGTCTCCTTGAACTCAAGATGCTGTGATTCGTCTGAGGCGAGGAGCTCATCAGTTGTCTTCTGACCGGCGATGCGGCGCTCGATTTCGGGGGTGCGGTAGTCGATGATTGCCTCCAGCAAGCCGGCCGTGCTGATGGTGTCGAGCCACACCTTCTCGTTGCGGTCCCGAGTGTTGTGCACCTCGTCCAAGTAACGATCTGCCAAAAGGCGCCGAAAGTCTCTGGAGTTGTTGGATCGGAACGCCTCTATGACGGCATCGTCAGCCACGATCCGACGGACACGCTGTTCGTCTACCAACCAGTCGACCTCGTCCCAATCGGTGCCGAATCGATCGTTGATGGAATCGATCAACTCTGACAACCGGACCACGAACTCCTCATAACTGCCCGGACCCAGCCCCGTCGGCGGTGTCAACGGAGTATCAGTTCCGGGTTCAAGTTCGATATCTCCCTCCGATGTCATCTCCAAACGAAAGGCAACCAGATCCACATCGTCACTCAGGTCGAGAAGATCTCGGCCGTCCCTATCGGCGATCTTTGGCTTCAGGGCCCGTGCAAAGAGATAGAGCTTCTCGAGCTCGGGGTCGGTGAACGAGATCACGTGGGTTAGGAACGAATAGAGGCGGACGTAACGGTCGAGGAGCTGTTTGAAGTCTTCCTGCGCCTCCTCGTCCTCGGCGAATTGGTGGTAGCGGCTCACGGCGCCGTCGAGGATCGATTCGAGCTCACCGATCGCAGCATCCGAAAAGAATGCTTCCGCATACCGATCGAGATCGTCGGGCCAGATGACGCCAAACTCCATCAGATTGGTGCGGACGTCATAGAGGAGGTTGGGATCGGTGGCCTCGGAGAGTTCGGTGGTCTCATAGAACGGCTGGAAGGCTTCCCTGATCTCGTCCACGGTGTTCACGAAGTCGAGCACGAACGTATCGCTCTTGGCGGGGTGGGTCCGGTTGAGACGTGAGAGCGTCTGCACCGCATTCACGCCCTGCAACTTCTTGTCGACGTACATGGTGTGGAGGAGTGGCTGGTCGAACCCGGTTTGATATTTCTCGGCAACGACCAGGATACGATTCTCCGGCTTGTCGAACTGGTCGGTGAGTTCCGACTCGCCGAACCCGTTGAGCTGGGCCTCGGTGGCCTGGACCCCGGTCCCGTCGTCAATTGACCCCGAGAATGCAACCAACACTCCGATGTTGGCGTACCCCTCGTCGGCGATGTGTTTCTTGATGGCAGCGTGATATCGCACCGCGGCCGCTCGCGACGAGGTGACGACCATCGCCTTGGCCCGGTTGTTGATCTTGCGTCTCACACTGTGCTGGAAGTGCTCCACCATCACCTCGGCTTTCTGGGCGACATTGGTGGGATGGAGCTCGAGGAAGCGGGCGATGGCGCGGCTTCCTTCCTTCGTGGTCAGCTCGGGGTCATCCTCGACGAGCTTGGTGAGCTCGAAGTAGCGTTGATAGGTGGTGTAGTTCTGGAGGACGTCCATGATGAACCCCTCTTCGATCGCTTGGCGCATCGAGTAGAGGTGGAAGGGGACGTGACGACCGTCCTCAAGACGATTGCCGAACATCTCCAAGGTCTTTTGTTTCGGGGTGGCCGAGAAGGCAAAGAAGCTGAGGTTTTCATGGGTGCCGGCCGATTCCATGGTGCGGCGGATTGCCTCGTCTACGTCGATCTCGCCTTCCTGGTCCCGCGTTCCCCCGACGGTGAGCGCCTCGCGCATTTCGCGGGCCGCGTCACCCGTTTGGGAGGAATGGGCCTCGTCGACGATGACGGCGTACCTCCGATCGGGAAGCAACCCGATTCGGTCGATCACGAAAGGGAACTTCTGGAGTGTGGTGATGACGATCGGCACATTTCGTTCAAGGGCATCGGCGAGTTGCTGGGAGTTGCGATCCGCGGCCTCGATAACGCCGTGGGTGTGCTCGAAGCCGCGGATGGTGTCACGGATTTGGCGATCGAGCACCCTGCGGTCGGTGACCACCACGACGGTGTGAAACACCCGCTCGTCGTTGGGGTCATGGAGACTGTGGAGACGATGAGCCGTCCATGCGATCGAATTCGACTTTCCCGATCCCGCCGAATGCTGGATCAGGTAGCTCTCACCGGAGCCATTTGACCGGGCGTGGGCTTCGAGCTTGCGGACCACCTCGAGCTGGTGATAGCGGGGGAAGATCAGTTTGCCCTCTCGGAAGTTGTTGGCCGGTGCTCCGTGGATCGCAACGAATCGCTTCATGAGATCGAGAAGAGAGTCCCACGACCACACTTCCTCCCAGAGATAGGAGGTCTTGGCCCTACCGGGCACGTCGGGATTACCGGCCCCACCATCACGCCCTCGGTTGAACGGGAGGAAGTGGGTCTCGTGACCACGAATCGTCGTGGCCATCGCCACCGCGTCGGTATCGAGGGCGAAGTGGACAACCGCTCGCTCGGCGACCCGGAACAGCGGAAGATCGGGGTCGCGACGCCGATACTGTTCGATTGCATCGGTAAGGGTTTGTCCCGCCGTTTGGCGCTTCAGCTCGGCCGTGATCACCGGAACGCCGTTGATGGACAGGGCAAGGTCGACGCTTTGGCCCTCGCCGAGAGGGACCTGGCGCATAACGGAGATACGGTTCGAGCGGTACATTCGTTCGACGTCGGGATTGATCCCAGAGGCAGGGGCGAAGTAGGCGAGATCGAAGTGGACACCGCGGTCATCCCATCCCCGACGGAGAACGTCGAGCGAGCCTCGTTGTTTTAGCTGATGGGTGAGTCGGTTGACGACCGCATCCTCGATGCCGGGACCGATCAAACCCTCGAGCTGGATGAGGCGATCAGCTTGGGTTTCGTCGAGGAACTTGACCAGGTTTCCCACATCGAGAGCCCTATCGGTGTCGTACCGCTCAGCGCGGACATAGCCATGCTCGAGCAGATAATCGGCGATGTGAGCCTCGAAAGGCTCCTCTCTGGTCGGCGTGGTCATCTCTCAGTACATGATGACAGGATTACCGCTACCGCCGCGGGCCACGGTCCCCAGTGGCGCGGGTGACCCGCCAGATCAGTCGGTGATTATCTCAACTCGGATCAAGTCAGGGCCATGTTTCCCTCCCCATTCTCAATGGCAACCACGGGAGGAACGACGACGACGAGGCACCGGTGCCTTGCCGAGATCGAAATCAATGCCCCACCGGTCCCATCCCGTGGGCGCCTGGGCGAACTCGGCCAAGGAGAAGGCGTACCGTCCGGCCACGACGAACCAGTCGAGGACGACGGGGCCGTCTGAGGGACACGCCGCCACCATATGGTTCCACGTCTCCTCGTCTTCGGGGCGGTCGACGGGACCATCGCCAACCGGTCGCCGGGACACAACAAGCAGCCCCTCACCCGGTAGCGTCAACTCTCCAATCGCCGCGATCCACTCCGCCAGGTTGTTACCGCCCAGGTCGACCGGTAGAACTACCTGGAGGCACCGTTCATCGTCGAAGCCCGCAATAAACGTCTCATCCGGGGCGCCTTTGCGTCCGATGACCTTCACCACTGCCAGGACATCGTCCATCGTGTTTATCCGAAGCGTGTCGTCCATGGTTTCGAACGTAAGGCACAGGGTTTCTCGATACCAGGGGGCTGATGTTGAGATTGTGGTGGGGCTACATAGAGATGAGACGATCAGAGTTGGTGTGTTCGATGCCGTTGGGGTAGATGAAGGTGATGTCGCCCTGGTCTCGAAGGACCTGCCAGCGGCCCTCGTGGACGATTCGGTGGTGCCGACGGCACAGGAGCACGAGGTTGTAGAGGCTGGTTGGGCCGTTCCTGATCCAGTGGATGATGTGATGAGCGTCGCACCATCGTGGCGGTCGGTCACATCCGGGGAACCGACATCCCCTATCCCGAGCCACCAGGGCCCTACGCATCCCGGCGGGCACGACCCGGGTTCTTCGTCCCACGTCGAGCGGCTCTGAGTCGCCGGCAAGAACGATCCGGGATACCGAGGCGTCACATGCCAACCTTCGGGCCACTTCCGGATGGACGACCCGTCCACCAGTGGTCTCACCGGCACCGGCGGTCCACCCCGAAAGCACGTCAACGTCGACCAACACGTCCAGGTGGGGCCGTTCGCCACCGATCTGGGGGGTGTCGGCACCGTCGAGCCACTGTCGGCAGATCTCGGAGAGGGCATCTGCTCTTTTTTGGGATTGGGTGCGGTGGTCGTCGGTCGATGCACGTGCATCGCGGTCACAGATGGCGTCGAGAGCGACCCGAATGGGCTCGGCGGTATCGGGATCGATGTCGCCATCCATCCGTATCATCCCCTCGAAGGCTTCCGAGAGCCACAACCGGCGTCGCCCGTGTTGTTCTTCGAGTTCGTCGAGGACGCCCGGGCCGTCGAGGGTCTGGCGCCAATGATCGAGGGCTCGACGCAGATCCCGCACCGACAACGGCCCCGCCACGTCCACCAGGGTCTCCTCGTGGTCACCAAAGACGTCGGGATGTGCGCTATGGCAGCGGGTCAACTCCCGGACGTGGCTATACCCGAGTCGCCCATCGCCGAAGGCCGCTTCCGTGAGTGGCATCAGACGCAACGCCCGAGCCACCCGCACCTTTTCCCGAGCCGTGGACCCCGAAATGTCACAGCGGTCCTTCAACCAGGAGGTAGTCGAGGTGTGAGCGGTGACATCGGCGCCGCCACGACGGTCGAACTCCCCAACCATCCCCAACCGGGCCGCCTCGGCCCGGTCCATCAGCACCGTCAGCGCCGGGATTCCCTCCGCCAGCTCGTCGACGGACATCCCCTCGGCGTCCAACTCTCGGATGGCGTCGGTCAGACCCCTGATCGCTTCAGCGAGATTGTCGATGTTGGTTTCCATGCCTCAACAGTACGAGAGGGGTGTGACAGATTTGGTCTGGTCATCTCTCCACGAAGACAGGTGGCAACGTCAGAATGCGCCGGCGTATGCCGAGAGGGCGTGATGGGTTAAAGCGGGAGATCAGTCCTCGGCGGCGGGGGTGGGTCCGCAACATCTCTTGTACTTGCGTCCTGACCCACACCAACACGGCTCATTGCGGGTCGGTGGCCATTTCCGAGTCTTTCCTGTTCGAGCAAGATCGGCGGCGTGGATGGCGCGAGCTTCCGCCGTGCCCGCTTCATCGCCATGGGCATCGACCAGATCATCCACGTAGATCGGCGCCACCATCAGGGGTCGTCCAGGATCGACGCTACGGAGCCGCTTGAGACGAGCCTCGATCCGCTCGGAGTAGGCGGCATGATCTTTTGGCATATGATCGACGAGGTCGGGCCACCGTTCGGTGGCGTCATTCCACTCTGTGGCGGGAAACCACGCCAGGGCCATCGTCATTGGGGTCCCCCTTGCCGCAGGCGAGGTAACCGGTACCACCTCCCTGGTCCAATGAAGAGAATCGTCACCATCCCAGGGTTCGTCGGGATCGAAGCCACAGTGATCACACACGTCCAACCGCTTGGATTCAAGTTTGGGCCACTCCCGGGCGTCGGGCCCCGTGCCCCAGTTGTCCACGAACTCCTCAACACGCTCCAGGAGATCGTGGTCGTATGGCAAGGAAAGGCCATCCCAGGCATCGGTGGCCCATTCTTTCAGCTCAGCGACGACCAGATCGGGGTCGCCAGTGGCAAATGCCATCTCGATGCCGTCGAGACACCATCGCAACGATTCGTCATCGTCGATACCGCCGTAGGCGAACCCGGCCGAGTTGTAGAGCCATACGTCTTCGGGGTCGCGGGCGCGCAATTTGGCGTACAGCAGATCGGCCTCCTCCCGCCGACCGGCTTCCAGCAGACACTCGGCAATATCGGCTTCAGGATCCAGAACGGAACGGTACCCGGCGTCGATGGCGTCTCTCTTCGCGGATATGGCCTCGTCATATCTATCCAGCGAGCGCAACACTTGATGGATCTCGTCGTGAACCTGGGCAACGTCGACGTGGTGATAGGCGCAAGGGTGATCGAGGGCACGCCGATAATTGTCGAGAGCCGAATCAAGGTGACCGTCGCGGCGGGCCTGATCCCCGGTCGTCAAAAGTCCGACTACTTCGTCGTAGGTGTCGGTTTGTCGGACGGATGCCACCCTTCAACTATGCCAGCTTGTTTCTCGCGACGGCAACGACGGGGACGGCGGTGGTCATGCGGAGGCGAGTTCGGATACGTGGTCTTCTCGCCTTGACCACCGAGTTTTGATTTCGTAGGCAGTGAGTGCCTCTTCTGCCCCCGACGTCGATGCGCCCGCCACGTCGTTAGTGATTGCCAGAGCCGTAGCATCCGGTCGTGAGGGATGGACATCCTTCCAGGAGAACACCGAGTGTTCCACCGCCTGCTTGTTGAGGTGTCCTATGGTCTGCACCAGCCTCTCCGGGGCTTCGCCACCTACGCGTTTAAGCGTCGCGATAAGCCGATCGGATTCGGTCTGGGTGAGTTCAACCATGTCGGAGAACGTATAGGTCGGGTTGTACAGAAATGCTCTTCACGGCGCTGTCATAGGCGGGTGCCAAAATGTAGGTGCCTGTGGCAGTAGCCCTTGGAAGTGAGCCCGGTTCCTCTCCGGACGGTGAGCGGCCGGGTCTTGCGTATCTCGGGCCAGTCGCTCCGCACACATGCCTATATCTGGTCGGACCCCAGGTGTACAGTTACGACATGGATCCGCTAAGCATTCTCGACGCCGAGTTGTACGAGTACAGGGAGATTGATAAGTATCTCGGTCTGCCCTCCGGGACGGCCCGCCGTTGGATCAATGGATACACGCGAGGCGTCAACATCTACCCGCCTGTCATTCGCGAGAGCGCCCTTGATTCAGGGAGGCTCGCCACGTTCGGCGAGCTCGTCGAGACCTACTACCTGGCTGCCTTTCGGGCAGGCGATCACCCCTTGCAACGAATCCGGCCCGTGGTGGAAAGACTCCGAGAGGAACACGGCACGTACCCATTCGCCCGGGAACGAGTCCTCAAGGCTGACGGCATACGGAAGGAGGCGGTCCGGGTGCTGGCTCCAGGACTCGGTGAGAATCTCCGAACTGGTCAGGTTACATGGATGGAAGAGGCAGAAGCCAGGATGAGGACTATCGAGTTCGATCACGGCCTTGCCGTCCGGCTCGCGCCAAGGTTGGGACTCCCGCAGATCGTCATCGACGGGGTAAGGCATTCCGGTGCGCCCGTGATCCGCGGAACGTCAATTCGCCCCCATGCCGTCGCTCGCCTCGTCCAAGCAGGTGACGAACCAGCTCGCATCGCTGCCGCCTACAAGATACCCGAACGAACTCTTGATGCCGCAGGACGCTTTGTGTTTGGCGATCAGTGAAACCTCGCCGCCTGACATCTTGGCCGTCTGGGACCGGGAAGGGATCTCCGACTCCATTGATATTGAAGGACCGCACTTGCGAGCCAGCTAACTGCAAACTACCTGGCGATAACAGGCTAAGAATCTCCGAAGGAATCGACCCAGGATTGTCACAGGCTTTGGGTAAGATCATATGGAGCAGACTGGGAGTCGCCATTACAACATTTACTGTGGAAGAAATCGAAAACGATATCAATGACTACC
>WHTL01000138.1 GCA_009377735.1 Acidimicrobiia bacterium | reverse complement strand
GAGCGAACCCGAGGGTGATGGCGCGGATGGGACCACCCCGCCGACCACTGGTCCACATGGCCACCCCGAGACCGATCAAGCCCAAAAAGGCGATGGGGCCCCGCTCCACGATGTAGGCGACGTACTCGTTGTGGGGCTCTCGCCGAAGATCGAGAAGACTGAGGGCCGACGTGGATTTCGGACCCACACCCAGTGGGTTCTCCAGGGCAAGCTCAAGGGCGCTGCCCCAAATGACCAGACGCTCGGAACCGCTCCGTTGAAACCGAGCCTGATTCCATCCCTCAGCACCATCTATAACCCCGAAGGTGAGCCCTCCGAGAAGGGTGACCAGTACCACCGCAGTCACGACCCTGTGACGTCCCAGCACCGCGCCGATGGCTTTCCGATTGGTCCAGGCGAGATATGCCAGAGCCACGGCCACCTGCCCTATCGCGCCAAAAGACCCGGTGGAAACGATACCCACCGCGGTAACGGTGAGGACCGCCAGGCGGGGCCAACCACGGAAGAGAAATATGGACACGATGAACCCGGTAGCCAGGAGGTGACCGGGGATATTGGGGTTCGACCACGTCGCCTGTGCTCGGACGGCACTGTTGTCCAACAGGAGCTGGAGCGAGAGGACCGTGAGCATGCCAGCCGTAGCGAATTGGATTCCTGTCATCACCCTCGGAGGTGAAACCCGTATGGCGCGCACCGCCGCGAAGAGGGTTATGAATGCCCCGATGTCCCGGATCAGGTCGCCAATCACCCACCCAACCAGACCGGCATATGTCGACGCCAGGATGGAGCCTCCCAAAATCATGACCATGGGTAGGTAGAAGCGGTTGAACTCGGGCGTGAAACCGGACTTTCCCGTCAACATCCCGAGGACGAGCAGAACGACCATCCCTCCGATGAAGACGTCGGTTACGGTGAAGTTGGCGACCAGCTGAGGCTGGCTGAACCCAACCGCGGCCATCGCACCCACGATCAGATAGCTTTCCAGTCGTAGTGAGTTGTTCAAAGCCCCACCCACCCGGCCAACCTCTGGTACCCCTTCCGAATCTCCTCAGGGTCCCACGACGACGAATCGAAAAGCACCGGATCTGAGTTTTCCATAACGGCGGGCTCATGGGAACGTCTGTCAACGGGGATGTCGAGGCATCGAGCCAGTGCATCAAGGTCGTCGAGTGGTGCAATCCGTCCCCTCGCACCGAGCTCACGGAGTTCCGTAGAGCCGTCCACCGGATATGAGACGAACTCGGTGCCGACGGCGCCGGACTGCGCCAGAACCTGCGGTAGACCTTCGGTGCGACTGAGCAGGAGAAGACGGTCGGCGCCGGCAATGTAATCGACTGCGTTTCTCACATGACCGGTGAAGGTGACGTCCCAGTTCGCCATCTCCCGTTCCAGATCGGCGCGACGATATCCGTCACCCACGACGAGAACCTGATAGTCGGTGGCAACCAGGGCGAGGACCTGGGGTAGGGCCATTATGTTCTTACGGTCATCGATAGTTCCGACAAGGGCGAGAATCGGCCGGTGAGGGTCGAGGTCATAGGTCGCCACGAGCCGACCGCGGGGATCGGGCATCGTTGGGTCTTGTGGTAGTGCACCCGACCTAATGACAGTGATCTTCTCCCGCGATACACCGTTGCTCACGAAGCGCTCCGCTAGGTCTGATCCCACCGCGGTGTAGGCGTCGGTGAAACGGTCCATCCACTTCTCCAGTGACGCCTGTACCGTCGACATTGCTCCGCTATAGCCGGGACCGAAACTGGCCGATGACAAGGAGTGGACCACGGGTACTCCGGGTACCAGACCAGTCGCCATCCGGCCCAACATCCCACCTTTGGACTGATGGGTGAACACCGCTGCATAGGCGCCCCGGGATATCAACCGTCTGAGACGGGACACCGTTATCAGATCTTTGTGCGGTCTTATGGGGCGTACCAGGGTTGGGATTTGGAACACCCGCCTCGGACCCACAAGCGCGATCAGCAGATCTACATCGGAGTCGCTTCCCACCACAACGTCATGGTCGTACTGATCGAGGGCATCAACAGCATCGGAGATCCGACGCTCCGACCCACCCCGAAGGTAGCGGGTGGCCACATGGAGGATGGCGGGGGGCATTTAGTGCTCTCCGGGGGGCACTTAGGAAGCCTTGGCGCCGGGCCCGATTAGGCGGGGAAAGCGACTAGGGGGCGATTGCAAGGTTGCCACCGCGAGCGGCTCAACCCCACCAGCCGAGAGGTTCGTCAGGACACCTTCAACCGTTCGCATGTCGGTGGGCGCATGTACCACCACCAAGACGGCATCGAGCTGGGAGACGACGGGACCTGCCTCGGGTACGACGTTGGGATCCGCAGCTGCGACGACGCAGATATCGGCGACCCGCTGTGCCGCATGAAGGAGGTCTGAGGTGCGCTCCGGATGGAGACGGGCGATGTCGTGCGGCTCCAGTTCTCCCCGTGAGATCGATGCCAGCCCCTCACCGCTCATGGCCTCTGCGACCATAGTATCGGCGCCGACCCGGCCCAGGTAGTAGGCGGCCAGACCGAGGGGCTGTCCACGACGTCCCGTCTGGGTGCTTTCACCACGTGTCCGGAGATCGTGGTTTACGACTATCACTTTGGGCCCCGCTGCTCGCAGGGCTGCTGCCAAATCGCCAACGACACCCATAGAGGTTGCGGTATCGCCACTGCCCACGGTCAGCACGCCGACACTCCGATAACGCTGGCGTGCGATCCGACCGGCCAGCGTGCTTATCTCGAATCCGT
This sequence comes from Acidimicrobiia bacterium, assembly GCA_009377735.1. Taxonomy (GTDB): domain Bacteria; phylum Actinomycetota; class Acidimicrobiia; order Spongiisociales; family ZC4RG35; genus WHTL01. Next base: position 6,936 of record WHTL01000138.1, on the reverse strand, counting down.
TTTCACCGTGGACGACCGGCAACTGGAGTCGTGCCTTGAGGAGTTGTGGCACGGCTTCCCCACCGCCTCGCAGCCCGCTCATAAATACAAACCCACTGGCGAGGAGGGCTGCCGCCACTGCCGTGAACACCATGACCACCGGGGTGGTTGGCTGGGCAGGTTCGGCGGCGACGGCGTCGAGGGCGAAGGCTTCGAATCCGGCACTTGGGTCGGCGATCTCGAGTTCGATCGAATCAATCTGGTCCAACACGTCAGCCCGACGACTCACTTGATCGGCGAGCAGAGCCTCCTCGACGGCCGAGCCGACTGGGGATTCGCCTTCTGTTCCATTCCCAGCCGCCGCCGAAAGCTGAGCCGTGATCTCGGCAATCCGTTGGTCGTAACGCTCCACGCGGGCCTGAAGGGATGCGAGGTCAGCGTCCCGACTCGACGAGATGCTGGCGCTGCGGTCCCGCTCCAGGAGCTGACCGACGCCCCGCGCCCCCGCCTCGGCCTCCTCGGGAGTGGCAGCGACAATACTCACCACCACCACACTCGCCGTCTCCGGGGCCGAGACCGTCACCCGCTTCACACCATCGCCGGCGATCTCGCGAAGCTCGGAGACAAAGAAGTCGGTCTGGAGCTCGAACAGAAGACTCTCAGTCGATGCATCCAACACCGTCGACGAATCCCCTTCAGTGCTCAGGATCGGCTTGAGCGGGACCGATGCGGTGTAATTGCCTGCCAGGTTTCCCGCAAGAAGGTACCCAACGAGCAGACCAAACAGGACGGCAGAGAGTATCCGTGGCCAGCGCATACGGAGGAGTCGGACGAAACTAATTGGGTCGAGGGTCGATTGCTCGGGTACACCCGACCAGGTTGGGCTCTCCCCAGGGTGCGTCTCCATCAACCTTCTTACTTTACTCCGTTCAGCGGTCAAGGAGCCCTGCCAAGGTCGCCAGGATGATGCGGATATCACCCATCGTGGAACGGTTGTGTACGTACTCCATGTCGAGGGCTACCCGCCGGTCGTACGACATCGACTCGTCTTGTGCCGCCTGCCACTGACCGGTGATTCCAGGACGGACGGAGAAGACAACCGAGGCGTGCTCCCCGTATCGGACCACCTCGGGTATGACGATGGGACGTGGACCGACCAGAGCCATTTCGTTTCGCAGGACGTTGAGGAGCTGAGGCAGCTCATCGAGTTTTGCCTTGCGTAGGATCCGACCGACGCGAGTGACGCGCGGGTCCCGCTCCAGTTTCTGGTGTGCCGCAAACTCGGCAGCCATGGCCGGATCGCTCTCCAAGAGCGCCGCGAGACGACCCGCCGCATCTGGGACCATCGTTCGGAACTTGAGACACATGAAAGTGTTTCCGAACTTCCCCACCCGCCGCTGGCGGAAGAGAACCGGTCCCCTCGAATCCAACTTGATGGCGATCGCGATCAGCGCCATCCACGGTGCCAGCACGGCCAGACCTGCCGCGGTGGCTGTCACCTCGAGTAACCGGTACCACCGATTCTCCTTGGCGAGGTCAGGATCAATCGGACCCAGGGATACCCGGGTTACAGACTCATGTTCGACGTTGGGTACTACCGCACGCCACCCCTCGACATGGCTGGTACCAGATGATGTTTTCTCTGGAGCCAGTGCGTCGGGGGAGGACGATTGGAGTCCGGCTTTCGCCACACTCCCTGTCATTATCCACTCCCATAGATTTATGTTTGAACATCACCTTAGCACGGTGTAGTGTGTCTCGGGAGTGGAAATTTAATCAAGTGGAGTGGAGTCCCGATGCGCGTTCTCGTGACCGGCGGTGCCGGTTTCATTGGCCATCATCTGGTTAGTCATCTATTAGATTCGGGTAAAGAGGTCAGCGTTCTCGATGACCTCAGTACTGGCTATATGGCCCGCCTCGAACCGATGATTAAAGATATTCGATTCGTCGAGGGTTCAGTCCTCGACCTGGAGACGGTCACAGATTTGATGACCGACGTAGATGTGGTTTTGCATGAGGCGGCCATACCGTCGGTGGCGCGATCTGTCGACGATCCCTTGGGTTCGCATAGAGCGAACACCGACGGGACGATCAACGTGATGCTCGCGGCCAAGGCCAACGGCGTTCGTCGAGTGGTCCTCGCCGGTTCGTCGTCGGTTTATGGACCAAATGCATCCTTGCCGAGCACCGAAACCGACCGCACGGACCCGCGCTCACCGTACGCAGTCAGCAAGCTGAGCGCTGAGCAGTACCTACATTCGCTGGGCCACCTCCATGGAGTGGAGACGGTGACCCTGCGCTACTTCAATGTCTTCGGGCCCGCACAAGACCCAAACTCCGACTATGCCGCGGTGATCCCGAAGTTCGTGACCACTGTGCTCCGGGAGGAGGAACCCATGGTCAACGGCAGTCTCGACATCAGCCGCGACTTCACCCACATCACCAATGTCGTCCATGCCAACATGCTTGCCCTGGAGACCGAGGGGGTCTCCGGCGAGACCCTCAATATCGGCTGTGGTGCTTCGAACAGTCTGGGAGATCTCATCAAGGCAATCGGGCGAAGCCTCCACAAGGATATAAGCCCCCGGATTGGACCTAGTCGTCCTGGCGATGTGATGCACTCGTTGGCGAACATCGGCGCCGCCCACCGACTCCTCGGCTACGAGCCGATCACCCCGTTCGACCTTGGTGTCGCATCAACCGTCGCTTGGTTCGGCGAGATGGGAGCGGTCACCGAAGGCGTAATAGGCACACGAGTTGGAGGCACCGCCGCTTGAGAAAGGGATCTGCGGGCCGCTTCTAATCGAGCGGCTCACTCCGCAGACTCCGGCCGAATCAGTTCAATAGCTTTCCCTCCTCCCCAGAGGGAAACGGGGTCCGACGGCAAAGCTGGTCGGATCCGAGAGGGGCACCTCCGTATCCCGCTCCCCGGAGGTGCCCTTCACATTTCTGACTGTAGATGGGAAAGGTCCGGGCACTCAAGAATATCTGGGGGACTCCGGCGAGTTACCTCAACCCAGGGTGGAAGACATCGCCCGACGAACACCTCCGCCCTAGGTTCGGGCGGCAACCTCAACCCAGGGTGGAAGACATCACCCGGCGAACACCTCCGCCCTAGGTTCGGGCGACCACCTCGGCCAGGCCCTCTAGAGCGGTACTGCGAGTGCCGTTACGTCCAGTAGGAGGTTGGGGAGGATTCCCAAGACGATGGTGACGAGGACCACGCCTACCAGCACCACTCGGGAGAGGGTGGTGGACGTGGGGACGGCAGCTGTCTCCGACTCCTGCATGTACATGGAGACGATGATCCCGAGATAGAACGCAAAGGCGGCCGCCGAAGCAATCACGCCGACGATGACCAACCATTCGTAGCCGGTGCGCCATGCCTCGGTGAACACCCCGAACTTGGCTATGAAGCCCGAGGTGAGCGGAAGCCCGGCCATGGCCAGCAGGAGCACCGAGAAAGATGCTGCAAGAACGGGGGCGCGGGTGGACAGACCCTTGAAGTCGGACAATGGGGATCCCGTTGACATCCCACCGGAGACCATCGACACGATTCCGAAGGCGCCCACGAGTTGCAGTCCGTAGATTCCCAAGTAGAAGAGCACGATCTCGGTGGAAACGGCACCCGCAAGTACCCCCGTGAGTATGAACCCCGCATTGGCTACACCGGAGTAAGCGAGAATGCGTCGGACATCGTCCTGGAGGAGTGCCATGACCACACCTACGAGCATCGAGGTGACCGAGAGGAAGGCAATGATCGGTACCCATCTGTCCGCCAATCCCGGAAACGCCGTGATGAGAATCCGCAAGAGCGTGGTGAAACCGGCGATCTTCGCAACCGCCACCAGGAACCCGGTGATACCTGCGGGGGCGCCCTGATACACGTCGGGTGCCCATGCATGGAAGGGGGCGGCCGTGACCTTGAATGCCAGCCCAACGATCACCAGCCCGACAGCGATGAGTAGTGAAAGTGGTCGGACGATGACATTTTCTGACAGATAGCTGGCCATTTCGAGGATACGGAACGTACCGGTCGATGCGAAGAGAAGCGCTACGCCGTATACGAAGATCGCGGATGCAAATGAACCCAGCAAGAAGTACTTGACGGCTGCCTCGTCGGAGCGTGCCTTGGCGCCTGCCATGCCAGCGAGCACGTAGAGGGCTATGGAACCGGTCTCCAGACCGAGGAAGATCATTATCAGGTGACCGGAGCCCACCATTAGCGAGAAGCCAGCCGTGGAGAGCAGTACCAACGCCAAAGTTTCGGCGGCGCGTGCCTGAAGCTTGCGGAACATATCCCACCCCAGGGTTATCCCAAGGAGTGCAATGACATATAGGACCACCCGGATGAAGATCCCGAATCGGTCGAGGATGATCATCTGATTGAATGGTGTGAGGACTGCGGGATCACCGGCTTCGAGAGCGGATCCGGCACGAAACCACAACGCGATCGACATTACGGTGGCGGCGGTGAGCCCGAAGCTTGCCAGCCATCCTAGGACGCGTCGCGCCGGGCGGAATTGCACCTCGACCAGGAGGACAAGGGCTGCTCCGAGGGCGAGGATGAGCTCCGGAGAAATCGCCGCCCATGAAATCTGGGCCTCTGCAGTTATCCCGGCTGCAGGTGCGGTCTGGGCGAAGATCATTCTGCTGCCTCTCCACTCACATCCGACCCCACAAACACGTCACCAAGACGCCCAGGTTCGGGAACCTCGTACGCCGTCACCTGCTCGATCCTGTCGAGGACAGCCTCCGTACTGGGGCTGATCTTGTCGAGGATGATCCCGGGATAAAGGCCCAACAGGACGATAAGCAGTGCCATTGGAGTCAGAATCCCAATCTCGGACGGCGTGAGGTCATCGAGTTGGGCGAAGTCGTCGACTGGGCCGGTGAAGACCCGCTCATACGCCCACAAGAAATAGATCGCGGCCAACAGGACACCGACGGCGGCGACCATCGACCAGACCGGAAGAGATGGGTAGCTCCCCATGAGGATGAGGAACTCCCCCACGAAGCCGTTGAGCCCGGGAAGTCCGATGGATGCGAAGATCATAAAGAGGAAGAAACCGGCGAAGAGGGGCATCGTCTTCTGGAGACCCCCGAAGCGCGATATCTCCTTGGTGTGGGCGCGGTCGTAGAGCATCCCAACGAGCATGAAGAGGGCACCCGTTGTGAGACCGTGGTTGACGTTCTGGATGACAGCGCCCTGGAGACCGCCAGAGGTGAGGGCAAACGTGCCCAGGACGATGAACCCAAGGTGGCTCACTGAGGTGTAAGCGACCAGCCGTTTCAGATCGGATTGTACGATCGCAACGACGGCGCCCCAGATGATCCCGATCACCGCCAAGGTTGCCAATACAGGGACCAAATCGACCGAGCTGGACGGGAACAGCGAGAGATTGAACCGGAGGAGACCGTAAGTCCCCAGCTTGAGCATCACCCCCGCCAGCAGCACGGAACCAGCGGTAGGCGCCTCAGTGTGGGCATCCGGCAACCAGGTGTGAAGAGGGAACACCGGGATCTTGATGGAAAATGCCAGGGCAAAGCCAACGAAGAGGACCAGCTCCGTCGTCGGGGACAGATCGAGAGCCATGAGATCATCGAGTGCGAACGACGGCGCTCCGGTCTGGGCGCTGTGGAGGAGGGCAAGGGCGATGATTCCGGCGAACAGCAGCGCTGACCCGACGGCAGTGAACAAGAAGAACTTGATGGCGGCATAGATGCGCCTCTCTCCGCCCCAGATTCCGATGATGAAATACATCGGGATGAGGATTGCCTCGAAGAAGACGAAGAACACGAAGAGGTCGAGAGCGACAAATACCCCAAGGGTTCCGGCCTCCAGGAGGAGAACGAAGGCAACGAACTCCTTGTGGCGGTTGGTGATCTCCCGGAACGAGGCAGCCAGAGACAGTGGGACGAGCACCACGGTGAGAAGCACCAGCGGCAGGCTGATCCCATCCAGTCCCAGATACCAGGAGATCCCCCATTGGGGTATCCAATCGACTCGTTCCGTGAACTGGAAGTCCGGGATGCTCTCAAACTGTGTAAAGAGAACTGCGGCAATACCCAACGGGATCACGGAGAGAGCCACACCTAGTGGAAGATGTATCTCACGGCGGCGCGACGGCACTGCCATGACGACAAGTGCCGCGGCAACCGGTGCGAGGACGAGAGCGGTCAGCATCGGTCTGCTTCCGTTCGCCCGCTCATACGACCAATGAGCGATCGGGGACACACCACTAGAGCCACCCGTCTACGACTAGCCAGGCGACGATGACGACGGTGCCGATGACGAACAAAGCGGCATACCCTCGGACGAAACCCGACTGGAGGGGCTGAAGGGCCCGACCGAGCCGCTTGACAAGCCCGGCGATACCGGTAGCGGCACCATCGATCAAGCCCTTGTCAACCATGAAGGCGGCGTACTCGGAGGCGCGCTTTCCCGGGGCAACGACAACCTTCCCATAAATGTCGTCCACAAAATATGCCCCCTCCCAAAGACCCCAGGTACGACCGAGCTGCTCTCGGAACCGGACCCACGATTCGACGGGTCGCCGATAGACGAGGTAACCCGAGACGAGGCCGATGATGGCGGCGAGGAGGGAGAGGGCGGCAAGTACGGCGAACGAGAACCAACCCTCGGGTGGGTGTATCTGGTTGACACCCTCGAAGACCGGCTCCAGATAATGTTCGAGCGTGAAACGGAAGGGTGTGTTCACCGACCCGCCAACAATCGAGAGGACAGCGAGCACGATCAGCGGAATCGTCATCGAGCGGGGAGACTCGTGCGGCTCGACCCCCTCGTTCCAGCGGGACTCACCCAGGAAGACCATCACCCACTGGCGGCTCATGTAAAAGGCGGTCAGCAGTGCGGCGAACAAACCCACGAGCCAGAGGGCATAGCCGTACCTGCCCAGACCGAACGCGGAGCCGAGGATCTCGTCCTTGGACCAG
>WHTL01000306.1 GCA_009377735.1 Acidimicrobiia bacterium | reverse complement strand
TCGAACATGATGCTCGCGGTGGGTTCTGTGATGGTAGGCGATCCTCGTCTTATCCTTCTCGACGAGCCTACCGCCGGGCTCGCACCCCGTTTCGTCGACGAGATCGTCTCCTGGATGAGTCAGATCACCGAAACGGGGTGCTCCATCGTTTGGGTGGTGGAGCAGAACCCCGAGATTGTCCTCGAGGTGGCGTCACGCGCCTATGTGATGGCAGGGGGCCGTATAACCGGGGAATATCGGGCCGTCGAGCTCACCGATACCGAAACTCTTTCTCGCATCATGTTCGACCAATGAACGGGAAACCGTTCCAGCAGAGCCGGGAGGCAAGAAAATGAGAACTAGAACCACGATCGTGGCGCTGAGCCTGCTCGCGCTGCTACTCGCCGCCTGTGGGGGCGGTGGGGGCGACAGCACCACTACGGCCGGTGCGACCGCAACTACCGCGGCCGAAGCGGGCGGTACTACCGCTGCCGCGGGTGACGACACGACGGCAGCAGAGACGACGGTTGGGCAGACATCGGAGACCACCACCGCCGGAGGCTCCAGTGGCGAAGGTGTGACCATGGGTATCCTCGCCCCCTTCTCCGGTGAGATGGGTAGCTTCGGGGAATACGTTGCGAACGGGTATGAGACCGCCCGTGCAGAGATAAACACCTCGGGTCTATTGGCATGTGGACCGATCGAGTTCATCACCGCCGATGACGAGACCAGCCCCGAGGTTGGTCGTCAGGAAGCGCAGCGGATGATCGGCGAGGGTGCCGTTGCCATCATGGGACCAACGTCCGACATTCTCCTTGCGATCGCACCACTGGCCCAGGAGGCCGAGGTGGTCGCCTCGTCGCCGTACGCTGGCTCAACCGAGGTCGCCGATGTCGGCGGGGACTTCGTCTTCCGGACCGTCGGCGCCGATATCAATGACGGCATCGCCGCCGCCTCATGGATCTCAGACGAAGGATACGGCAGTGTGGCCGTGCTCACCCAACAGGAGGAGCAGCAGCAGTCAGCAGGGAGCGCCGCCAGGGCTGCCTTCGAGCAGTTGGGCACCAACATCGTCGCCGACCAGCAGTTCGCACCTGGCGAAGCCAGCTATTCGGGGATCCTCGCCACCGTTATGGGATCAAGTCCCGAGATCATCTATCTGGCCGGTGGCCAGGAGTCCAGCCTCACAATCATCAACGAGGCTTCCCAACTCGGGTACGCCGGCGACTGGCTGTTCTCGGCCGATCTCGCCACCGACGAGGTCATTCAGGCCGCCGGTGCGGACACGCTTGAGGGTGTGGCCCACACCGTGGTGTCGAGCACCGACCCCAGCACCGAACAGTACATGGCGTTCGCCACCGCCCACGAGGAGGTGACTGGGGAGCCACCCGGACCATTCGGCGCCAACGCATACGACAACCTCATTCTCTTCGGTCTTGCCATGGTCGCAGCCGACGAGTGCACCGGTCCCGCCATCAACGGTGCGGTGGTAGATGTGTCCCGAGAGGGAACCGAGGTGAACAGCTTCGAGGAGGGGGCGACCCTGCTCTCGGAGGGAGAGGACATCGACTACCAAGGCGCATCGGGTCCAGTCGACTTCGACGACCAGGGGACTGTCACCAACTCCTATTCGGTGCAACAGGTCCAGAGTGGAGTCTGGGCAGAGGTAGCGTTCTACACCCCGGACGATGTCATCGAATTGGAGGACTGATCAGCGTTGGGGGGTCGGAGACGACCCCCCTCGCCGGTTACCCTCGGGAAATACCAACAATCAGGGTCGGGATCGGAATTGACCAATAGCTCCAATATCGTAAAAGTTCCACTCCTCCAGGACGCCATCCTCGAGCAGCTTCGGGAACAGCTCGTCGACGGCCGACTCCCGCCGGGCACGCACATCGTGATCAAGGACGTGGCGGCCCGGATGGGGGTGTCCTCGGTTCCGGTGCGCGAGGCATTGAAGGTCCTGCAGAGCGAGGGCCGGGTGATCCACTCCCCCGGCAAGGGCTATACCGTTCGCCAGCTCTCTTATGAGGAGATGGTCCAGGTGAACAGACTGGCCATGATGGTGGAGGCGGAGACCCTGAAGACGGGAGTCCCAAACCTGACCGACGAAGAAGCCGAGGAGATGGCCGAACGGCTTCGGATCCTCATCGACCCCGAATCCAGCAGAATCGAGCGTCTCGAAGCACATAGGTCCTTCCATCTCATCCCAATGAGGGCAGCCCGCATCAGCATCTTCTTCGAGACGGTCGAGAGACTGTGGGACCACTACGAGCACTATCGCCTCCTCTTCTTCGACAGCAATAAGGCATTGGAGGACAGCGCCCGCCACGAACACGAGGAGTTCCTCGATGCGTGCCAGAGTCGAGATGTTGATAGTGCCTTGGAAATTCATGGTCGACACCGGAACAGCTCCTTCGCCCAACTCAGTGAACTCGCCGAAGAAGGCGACGTGAGCTCGACCAGTGTCTGAGGTTCACGGACACACGCCTAGGAATCTGCCAGCCACGCCAGCATGTTGCCCGCCGACCAGCACTGGCCGATCGGCTCGGAGTGCAGGGCCGACTCACTCAGGGCTACAGCGACGCGACGGCTCCGCCGTCGGTCCACTCCCGCCTCATTCAGGGGGGAGATCTCCGTTGTAGGGGGCGCAGCGGCCACAGCGGTCGCGACCCCTCCTTCGAGGGGGAAATCTCAACGCTTCTTTGCCTTGGTCAGCGCTTCTTCGATCTTCTGTAGGTCGGCGGCTGCCTTATCTGCCTTCTTGCGGGCAGCCTCTGCCGCCTTGACCGCTTTGGCTGCTGCGACTTCCAGCTGCTTCGCCTCCGACTCTGCGGTTTTCAGGGTCTCCTTGGCGGTCTTGAGGCTCTCCTCCAGGGCATCCAACTTGGGGTTGGGCTTGTCGGTCTTGGGCTTTGACGGGGCAGCACCGAGACCGGCGAGAATCTCAAACCCCGGCGGTTCCAGGTCCTGAGTGAGGAGACCATCCTTGAGTTGATCACGCCCCTCGGCGGACGATGCAGCCTCCAGACTCCGGGCAACCCGCTCCAGAACCGACGCCGAGATGTTGGGGAGGATCTCGGTGGCGGCGGAACGCATCGCCCGTACCGCCACTCGCTGATCGTTCCGGGCGTCCTCAAATTTGGCCTTCTTGCCCGCCAACATGGCCTTTTGTGCCTTCTCCACCCGCTCCCCCGCCTGCAGCAACCGCTTCAGATCGAGCTCCCTAGTCCGGACCAGCTGATTGACGACCCAAACAGAAACCGATGGCTTCTTGAGAGCCTTGACCCGTTCCGCCGCCTCCTTGTCTCCATCCTTCTTGACCTGGGCGGCGAGATCATTACGGGCCGCGGTGAACTGATCGAGCGGCTCTGCATACAACCCGGCAATCTGCTTCTCAATATCGGCCATCCCTACAGGATGGCGCTAGCCGACCCCTTCGGCAATCTGGCGGGCATGCCAGGGCCAACACAGAAGGGGGTATCGCCCCAACCCCTCGTTCTGCGCGGATTTCCTCGCCCTAACGCGTCAAAGATCCGCACAGAAGGGGGTGGAAGGCGTCTTAGCGAGTATCGACTCACCCGAACCTGAAGGCTGCGCCTGTTTCGACCGGTGCTGCGTTGGTGACACGGGCATACACCCCGAACCTGAGGGTGTGTTCGCGACGGAGATGCCGCAGCAGCTCCGGTGATCGCTCCCGCGTCACGGGGTCGTTGGTCGGGATGGCACAGCGCTCCGTTGACTTGACGATCTCCATGGCGAGACCCCCGTCGAAGGAGATGGTCCTCCCGATCCAGGTGTCCTCCTCGAAAGGCGGCCGACGCGGCGCCGTAAGGGTAAGCAGCACCAACAGCCCAAAGATCAAGACTCCGATAAGCAGGCCGTATGGCATACCGCGCACCGTAATAGCGGGCTGGTGGCACCTCTAGGACGACGGTCGCTCTAGAGCGGGTGACTGCTCGTCAATACGGCTGCGAATATCACGAACAACCCGGCCACCAGCGTCAGCAGCACCCGATCAATCCGCTTGTTCAAGTCCCGCAGGGCATCTTTGATCTCGTCCATCTCGGACTGGAACTCATTCTTGGTGAGGAGATCGGCTGCTTCCATGTCGGGCAGATGGGTCATAAGCGTCGTGGCTCGGACTATTCCGAGCACATCCTTGAGCCCATCGTAGAGATCGAGACGCTTTGAGTCGGGCACGACTCCAGCCTGCCAAGAGCGACATCGATTTTCAATGGGTGTGCCTCAGGGAAACCCTTGTTCGCGTTGGCCACCGATGAGTTTCGGTCGGGCGTAGAGTCTCTCACTACATGCCCCTCGCAACCCTGAAGGAACCATCATGCCTGAGACCGTACGATCCGCCGACGGGACCACCATTGCCTACGACCAGGTGGGGTCGGGACCGAGTGTCATCGCCATCGGTGGCGCCTTCAACGTTCGCCAGTCACATGCAGGTCTCGCCGACGTGCTCGCCCCCAACTTCACCGTCTATACCTACGACCGTCGTGGACGGGGCGACAGCACCGACACAGAACCCTATGCCGTCGAGCGGGAGATCGAGGATCTCGCCGCCCTCATCGACGGGGCGGGTGGGTCGGCATACGTCTATGGCCACTCGTCGGGGGCGTGCTTGGCGTTGGAGGCGGCCAGCCGAGGACTGCCGATCCCGAAATTGGTGGTGTACGAGCCCCCGTACGCAACAGATGAGGAGTCTGAGTCGGGCGACCTGTCGAAGGACATCCAGGAAGCGATAGACGCTGGCCGTCCCGACCAGGCAGCCGAGCTATTCCTCGGGAACATGGGC
>WHTL01000093.1 GCA_009377735.1 Acidimicrobiia bacterium | reverse complement strand
GTCGGGGGTGGTGCTTCATCCTCTTGGGGGAGAACTCCCCGGAGGTGTTTCCCATACACGGATAAGGGCAACCGGGGTGGTCTGGGAGGGAACCGACTCCGGGCACGGTCGCTTGTTGCGACGCCGGCTCACCATCGAGGTATCCGGTCGCGGTGTGGGGGGCATGACCAGAAGTTTTGAATTGGAGGACGACGGTGTGGATCGCCTGTCTGTGGTTCCCATACTGGCCACTGGGTCGAGCCGACGCTCCCAGGTGGGATGACCCCGCCCTCGTCGTCGAGTCGGGTCGGGTGGTGGCGGTATCTCCCACGGTCGATGACGACATACGGATAGGGATGGAGCGGAGGGCCGCCGAGTCCCTGATGCCGGGAGCGGTAGTGCTGGAGAGGGACCCGGGGGAGGAGATGCAGCGTTTCGAAAACGTGATCAGGGAAATGGAGGAGGTGGTTCCCCGAGTGGAGGTGGTGGCACCGGGCACCGTTCTCATCGACATCGGAGGAGCCCTCCGCTACTACGGGGGAGTGGAGAAGGTCGTCGAGGAACTGACGGAGGCGGTAGCCGCACTGGGGGACGAGCCCTGGAGATACTGTCGTGTCGGTGTGGCCCAGGGTCCTTTTGCCGCCGGCATTGCAGCCCGCACCGGCCCCACCACACCTCACATCGTCACCGACACCAACCGCTATCTGGCCGGTCTCGATCTGGGGGTTATGGCCGATGCCGACCGGACCGAACTGGTCGTCACCTTCCGGTGGCTGGGTATCAACACCCTGGGAGAGGTGGCAAGGCTTCCCCGTGATGTCGTCGTCTCCCGTTTCGGGCCCATTGGTCTGGAGGTCCATCGGCTCGCAAGTGGCGAGGACCGCCCTACCGACCCTCGGCCCATCCCGGTGGAACTGGCGGTGGAGGCCCACTACGAGGACCCACTGGTCGAATTGGACTCGGTTGCCTTCGTCTCCCGCCAATTGGCCGCCCGTCTCACCGATTCGCTGCGGGAGGAGGGATTGTCCATCCACCAGGTCGTGGTGGAGATGACGAGAAGTGATGGGGTGACCCGATCCCGTACCTGGCGCTCCACCGACCCCCTCATCGAGAGGACCCTCTCCGATCGCATCTGGTGGCAGCTGCGGGCATGGTTGGAGGAACACCCCGATCATCATTTAGATCCCGGCATCCCTCCAGGGATTATCCGCATCAGGATCGATCCCTCCCGGATTTCGGGAGAGGGTCGACAACTGTCGTTCTGGGAGGACACCACTTCCATGATCGAGACCGAACGCGCTCTGGGGAGGGCCCAGGCTTTGGTGGGTCCCGATCGAGTGGTGGTTGGCTATCCGGAGGGTGGGCGTCTCCCTGCCGAGCGGACCGGATGGCGTCGTTGGGGTGAACCGGAACCACCTGCGGACCGGGACCCCGATGCTCCCTGGCCGGGTGCCACCCCTTCTCCTGCCCCGGCGCTGGTCCCACCCCGCCCCCAACCGCTGGCGATGGAGTGGGACGGGGGCATGCCGGTGCGGGTGAGGATGGGAAGCCGATGGGAGCCGGTGTTGTCGTGGAGTGGCCCCTGGCGTCTCATGGGTCGCTGGTGGAACGGGGAGGGCAACGCCGACCGCTATCAGATAGTCACCTCGGTGGGCGCCATCCTCTGTGTGGTCTGGGAGGGGAAGACCTACCTGGCGGGGGTCTACGACTAACGGGTCGAGGACGGCCAAATGGTCGAGCGTGTGGATTTGTGGGTTGGTCGCGGTTTTTCACATCCTCGACCAATGAGCACCACGGCCACATGGTCGAGCGTGTGGATTTGTGGGTTGGTCGCGGTTTTTCACACCCTCGACCAACCCACGATCCTGCTGTTTTACGGCGCTGGTGGTGGGTTTACCACATCGATCCGGTCCAAAGCCGGTGGTGACACGGGTGAGTTGGCGGCGAAGTAGTCCACCATGGCATCGACGTCGACGTCGCCCCCGAGCTGGTCGGTGCCTTCGGGAAGGATGGTAAATCCGTCGCCTCCACCCGCCAGGAAGTTATTCACCGTCACCCGGTACTCGGCACCCAAGTCGATGGGCGTTCCGTTGATCATTATCGACGTCGGATCGACCTTGTCACCGGATGCACCGGAACCATCCCACGTGTAGGAGAAGCCCTCCGAGACATGGAGGATCTCCCACTCGGCGGGGTCGTTGCCGGGGAACTGCTGCTCCAACAACTCGTCGATTTGGGCACCGGTAAGCGTCATGGTCACCAGGCTGTTTCCGAACGGCTGGACAGTGAACGCCTCGGCATAGGTGACACTCCCATCACCCTCCGAACCACTCGCGGCGAAGAGGAATCCTTCGTCGGTGCGTACGCCGCCGTTGTTCATGAACGCCACTACCGCCTCACCGGTACTGCTACTCGCCGTTGCGGCAAGTTGGGAGTCGGCGATGAGGTTGCCGACTGCAGTCTCTCCCGAGTCGTCATAATCCTCGGGGATGTCGGTGGTGATGGTCCCGATCACCTGGTTGGCGAGGGGCCCTGCCAGCCCCTCGTACTCGTCGATGAGGGCGGTCAGGTCGGGATCGGCACCGGCCACATCACTGTGATAGGTTGGCACGTTGTCGATCGCCTGCACCGTCATCTCACCGGACAAGCGGTTGAGGGTGGTGTCGATGTCGGTGTAGAGGCGCCCGGCGTTGTCTGCCATGGTCACCCATTTCCCGTCTACCTCACACACGAACTCGTCGTTGACATGGCCCGCGACGACCAGATCGACCGCGTCGTCGAATCCAAGAACGATGCTGTTGAGAGGATCGGTGAGACCTTCGTCGCAACTATCTCCTTCCTCGCCTCCCTCGGAGAAGCCGCCCTCATGGAGAAGGACAACGATCGCCTCGACACCCGCATCCTGGAGCTCGGGCACAAGGGCGTTGACCGTCTCTACCTCGTCATGGAAGGTCAGGTCGGCGACTGCTTCCTGAGAGACAATGGAGGGTGTCCCCTCGAGAGTCATGCCGATGAATCCAACATCAACCCCGTCGTAGTTCTCGATCGAGTACGGGGGGAAGATGGTGTCGCCGGAAGCGTCGATGGTGACGTTGGCGCCGAGGAACTTGAAGTCGGCACCCTCGAAGACGTCCCCACCAAAATTGCCGTCCACCGGGTGGGTCCCACCCTGCTGCATCCGTCGCAACTCCGTCGGGCCCTCGTCGAACTCGTGATTTCCTACTCCGGCCAGTTCGAGACCGATCAGGTTCATCGCCTCGATAGTTGGCTCGTCATGGAACAGCCCGGAGACGAGGGGCGACGCCCCGATAAGGTCACCAGCCGAAACGAGGATCGAGTTGTCCGCTTCCGCCTCCGCCTTTTGGATGTGGGCCGAGAAGTAGTCGGCGCGACCCACTGGTGCCTCGGCGGGCCCCCAGCCGTCGGTGGTGGCGATGTGGCCGTGGAAGTCGTTGATACCGAGCACCTGGAGGTCCACCTCGTTTTGGTTGGCCCGATGGAAGAACGCCGCCATTTCGGCGCGGGAAATCTCCCGATCCGGACAGTAAAGGTCGTTCTCAGGTGGGTTGCATCCTCTGGTGATGCCCGCGGCGGAGATCTTGGCGATGTCGTCGACGAACACCGAGTCGGCGGTATCGGTGAACTCTATGGCGCCCTCCGTGTTGGTAAGGCCCAAACCTCTGGCGAAGAACGCAGCCATTTGACCCCTGCTGACGGGATCGGCCGGGCAGAACTCGGTGTTCTCAGGCGGGTTGCATCCGATGGTGATCCCGGCGGCGGAGATCTTGGCGATGTCGTCGACGAAAACTGTGTCGGCGGTGTCGGTGAACTCGCGGGCGCCTTCGGTGCTGGTGAGGCTGAGACCTCTCACCAGGAATGCCGCCATCTCGCCTCTGGTGACCGACCTGTCGGGACAGTAGAGGGTGTTGTCGGGCGGGTTGCACCCGAAGGTGATCCCATTCTCGGAGAGCCATGAGATGTCATCATGGAAAAGGTGGTCGTCGGGGACATCGTCGAATTGGTGTGACGCACCTCCGGGCAATGCTGCCAGCATTAATAAAGAAGCGACCATTGCGGTCGTCAGGATGATGCTCAGTCGGGATCTCACGGGGCCTCCACGTCTCGCTAGATCGATATCCTAGCCGTCGGTGGATTCGGCTGCGGCCAACTCTTGGTGAACTTTTTGGCCCTCAAGCCTTCCGGGTCGAAGCCACGGTGAGTTCGCCCTCGGTCAGTCGGGCGAGCGCCCAAAGGAAGTCGGAGAGGCGGTTGAGGTACGGGATGACGACGGATTCGTCGGTGGCTAGGGAGAGGGAGAGACGCTCTGCCCGGCGGACCACGGTCCGTGCGACATCGAGGTAGGCCGAGATGGCGTTGCCTCCAGGGATAACGAACTCGGTGGGGAGTTCCACCATCGTCATGACCCGGTCGATTTCGTCCTCGATCCGGTCGACCATGCTCGTCGTCAGCCGGGACACACCATCCTCAAGTTTGGTGTGGTTCTCGGGAAGCGTGGCCAACTCGGCCATCGCCACATAGAGATCCCGTTGGGTAGCGACCAACAGGGCATCGAGGTCGGGATCATCGGTGTGGGCGCGGGCGACCCCGATCGCGGCCTGGGCCTCGTCGACCGTGCCATATGCGGTCGGGCGGTCGCCGTCCTTGGCCGTTCTACCCCCAAAGAAGAGACCGGTGGTCCCGTCGTCGCCCCGCTTGGTGTAGACCTTCGTTTCACGCGCCATGTGGTTCTCCCAATTGGTTGCGGTTGTCCAACATAAGCTCCCGTACCTGGCTAAGGAGAATGCCCGAGTCGCCCAGCCGCATATCCGCAGTCTCGAGTGCTGGATCGACCCGAATATCGATATGTCCACCACGAATGATCCGGGAACCCGCTGGCCATGCCTCACCACTGCCGGATATCGTGACCGGGAGAATGGGAAGTCCGGCCGCAACGGCCATGGTGAACGCCCCCTTCTTGAAGGGCAACAGACTGCCATCAGGGGAACGAGTTCCTTCGGGGAAGATGATCACAGACCGACCCGCTGCAATAAGTTGTTGCGTCCCCGTGTTCACGAACTCGTGGATGGCGCGGCGGGCGTTGCGGTCCACCTCGACGATTCCAATCGCCCTCATCGCCGGGGCCAGGAGGGGAATCTTGAACAGCTCGGCCTTGGCCAGGAACCTGATCGGTATCGGCATCGCTACAAAGGTGGCGAAGACGTCCATGTTCGACTGGTGATTTGCCACCACCATGTAGGAACGGTTGACGTCGATGTTTTCAAGCCCGGTTGTGGCAACCGTGGTTCGAGATGCCGTGAGCCAGCTTTGACCCCACCATCGTGCCACCTTGTCGACCAGAGGATTGGTGGGGGAGAAGCGGCTGATGACGATTACCGAGACGGCGGCGATGATCGTCGCCACAACACCCACTACCACCGTGACGACAGTGCGGGGTATGTCTACTAGCCGGGCTCTGCTTCCCATGGTCATTGTGACGCTAGCGGTCTGTCGCTACACGGGTTGGAAACCGGATTCGGTGACGATCGCGGTCATAGGGATGTCGTGGGGCTCCCGGGGAATGTGATCCTGGAGCCGGGCGTCGACAGTCACCCCGATTCTCTCTGCGTTCTTGTGGAGCCGTGTTAACAACCGGTCGTAGTGGCCGGTACCACGACCAAGTCGGGTTCCGTCGGTGGAGAACAGCATGCCGGGGACGAGGATCACGTCGACGTGGATCGGATCGACAATTGGCGCGGCGTCGGTCGGTTGCTCCATACCCCAACGGTGATGCTCCAGAGGGCCACCACGGTCGTGAAGGCTGAGTGATGAGGGATCGTCATCGGGGACCCGAGGATATAGCCATCGCCATCCAGGGAGACGGTCCACCAGGTCTGTGAGATCGCATTCATCACCGAGCGCCAGATAGGTCACCACGGTGGCAGGCAACCGATCGGAGAGATGGCGATACAGATGGTCCACGACCTGGGCGGCATCTTCCGGTGTGGGCCGGGGGAGGGTAGAGGCGTATTGTCTCAGAGCAGCCTTGGTGACGGGCTTCTCGGGGTCTGTGTTCACCGCTTGGAGAGTAGTGAGATGGGTTTGGGGGTGGTTAGTGGCTAAGATAGTTGCAGTATGCAAGCAAATATCAGATCTTGGGAGGCGATGCTCCATGCCTATGCATTGGTCATGCGGGAGATGGAGACAACCCATGTCGAGAAAGGGATCATCCCGCTGAGCTGGTATGACGCCCTGATCACCCTTAATCATGCCGAACGTCCGCTTCGGATGAATGAGCTGGCCGATGCGATGTTGGTGTCGCGGAGTGCCACCACCCGCTTCGTCGACCGGCTTGAGAAGGCTGGGTTTGTGCAGCGCAGCCAGAGCGAAGAGGACCGCCGGGGTTACGACATCTCCCTCACGGAGGTTGGTCTTAGGGCGCTTCGGGAAGCCTCTCCGGTACATCTCGAACTCATCGAAAGTCTCTTCCTGCGGCATTTGGACGAAACAGACAGCCACGAACTGGAGCGGATCATGGGCAAGGTCATTAGGGCCCAACCTCGGAGTGAGGTCTAAGGCCTAGGGCACCCGGTTGAACCTAGGGCGGAGGTGTTCGCTGGGCGGTGTCCTCAACCCCGGGTTGAGGTGATCGTTTGAACCTAGGGCGGAGGTGTTCGCTGGGCGGTGTCCTCAACCCGGGGTTGAGGTTGATGGTCGACGTGATCGCCGGCGGTGAGACGGAAGGGCCCTAGAGCGGCCACCAGGCTGTCGAGGTCCTCCTGGTCCAACTCCAGTGTCTCGAAGATCTCGTTGATTCTCTTGGTGGCATCCTCAAGGATGCTTCTGCCATGGAGGGTGATTGCGGCGATCACTACCCGCCTGTCGGTATCGTCTGGCTGTCGAGTGATGAGCCCGTCCCGTTCGAGACGTTTGACGGCACTGGTCACACTGGCGGGGTGGACCTGGAGTCTTTGGCCGATCTTTCCCATGGGAAGTTGGCCCCGTCGGGTGAATCCGAGGAGACGTAGGATCTCAAAGCGGGGGAAGGTCAGCTGCAGCGGGGCCAACGTCTCCTCGATACGGGAGACGAGGATCTGTTGCACCCTCACGATCGTGGTCACCGCCGCCATACCGGGCGCGGCGTCGGACCAGCCATGGGCTTCCCACTGACGACGTGCCTCCGAAATCGGGTCCATTCTGGGGTTGGGTGTCACGATCTTTCCTTTGACATCAAAGTATACCCAGCCGTAATCTAAGGGGTGTAGCTAACAGGAGGACGACGACGCAAACAAACCAGCACTATCGCGGCGGCGGCTGTGACTATTCGGTCACCCCTTAACATGGGCTCCAACGACCATATTCGCTTCGTGACCGCCACCTCGCTGTTCGACGGGCATGACGCTGCAATCAACATCTTTCGCCGGATCCTCCAGGCTCAAGGAGTCGAGGTCATCCATCTGGGTCACAACCGGTCCGGATCCGACATCGTTGACACCGCAATCGAGGAGGACGCCCACGGAATCGCCGTGACCTCCTATCAGGGTGGCCACACCGAGTTCTTCCGCTATCTGCGTGATCTGACGGTTCAACGGGGAGTCCCCGAGATGAGAATCTTTGGCGGGGGTGGTGGCACCATCCTCCCCGACGAGGGTGAGGCCCTCGCCGACTATGGGATCACCCGCATCTACTCACCCGATGACGGCCGGGAGATGGGTCTGGTAGGCATGGTCACCGATATGATCGATCGCGCCCGCCATCCCCGCGACGAGCTCGACGATATCGATCTCAATGGTCTGGAGACAGGCGATCGCCGTCAGATCGCACGGCTCATCTCGGCAGGGGAGTCCAACGCCGAGAAGTATCCCGAGGTGTTCGCCGAGTTAGAGCGACGCGCCGCGGAGGCGTCGGCACCGGTAATCGGTGTGACCGGAACCGGGGGAGCGGGCAAGTCGACCCTGGTCGATGAGCTGGTACGGCGATACCTCCACGACCTCACCGACCACACCATCGCGGTGATCTCGGTGGACCCGTCGCGACGACGCACGGGTGGTGCCCTCTTGGGGGATCGCATCCGAATGAACAGCATCCCGCACGAGCGGGCGTACATGAGATCGCTCGCCACCAGACAGGAACACGCTGCCCTCCCCGCCCAGGTGGGCATCGCCCTCAACACGGTCAAGACCGCTGGCTACGACCTGGTGATCCTGGAGACTTCGGGGATCGGTCAGGCGTCCTCTGAGGTGGTGGATACATCCGACATGTCCGTGTATGTCATGACCTCCGAATATGGGGCCGTGAGTCAGCTGGAAAAGATCGACATGCTCGACTTCGCAGATTTCGTAGTCGTTAACAAGGCCGACAAGCGGGGCGCCGAGGATGCCGTCCGGGACGTGAAGAAGCAGATCCGTCGCAACCGTGTCGCCTTCGATGCCCCCGAGGAGAGTCTGGGGGTGCATGCCACCGTGGCATCCCAGTTCGACGATGCCGGTACCAACCGCTTCTATCACGACCTCATCACCGAACTCGACGGACACTACGGAGGGTTTCCCACCAGCACCTCCGAGGAGAAGAGGGAAGGGATGGATCCGGGGATCGTGCCCCGATCGCGGGAGCGATATCTGGGAGACATCGTCAATGCGCTCCGCGGGTATGACGCGAAGACCGGCGAGATCACGGACCAGGCCGAGCGAGGCCAGCATCTACGTGCCGTTGCCTCCGATCATCCGGATATCGAGGACGCAGCGGAAGAGGCTTGGGCTGCCCTCGACGAAACGGCGAGGGAATCTCTCGTCCATTGGGACGAGATGATCGACCACCACAGTGGCGACACCCTCACCTACCAGGTGCGGGGCAGGGACATCGAGGTGCCGTTGGTCCGTGAATCCCTGTCAGGGACGAAGATCCCCAAGCTGGCCATGCCCAGCTATCGCTCGTGGGGAGATCGGGTGCGTTGGCTGCGCGAGGAGAATCTGCCGGGCAGCTTCCCCTTCACCGCCGGGATCTACCCACTAAAGCGAACGGCGGAGGACCCAACCCGGATGTTCGCCGGCGAAGGGACACCCGAGCAGACCAATCGCCGCTTCCACTATCTCTCCGAAGGCATGCCGGCGAAGCGTCTCTCCACCGCATTCGACTCGGTGACCTTGTACGGCGAGGATCCCCACCGTCGACCGGATATCTATGGGAAGGTCGGTAACTCGGGAGTATCCATTTCCACCCTCGACGACGCCAAGAAGCTCTACTCGGGGTTCGACCTGGTCGACCCGGCTACGTCGGTATCGATGACGATCAACGGACCCGCGCCGATGATCCTGGCCTTCTTCTTCAACGCCGCCATCGACCAGCAGTGTGAGCGCTACATAGTGGAGAACGGGTTGGAGTCGGAGGTGGAAGAGAAGATCGCCCGCATATATGAGGGCCGGGAGCGTCCCGCATATCGGGGCGAGCTACCGGACGGCAACGATGGGCTGGGTCTCATGCTGCTCGGAGTGAGCGGCGACATGGTCCTACCAGCCAACGTTTACGAGCGCATCGCAGCCGATACCGTGTCCAAGGTTCGGGGAACCGTCCAGGCCGACATCCTCAAAGAGGACCAGGCCCAGAACACATGCATATTCTCCACGGAGTTCGCCCTACGAATGATGGGCGACATCCAACAGTGGTTCGTAGACCATGATGTCCGAAACTTCTACTCGGTGTCCGTGTCGGGCTATCACATGGCTGAGGCCGGGGCCAACCCGATCAGCCAGCTCGCCTTCACCCTCGCCAACGGGTTCACCTATGTCGAGTATTACCTGTCACGGGGGATGGACATCGACGAGTTTGCCCCAAACCTCTCGTTCTTCTTCTCCAATGGAATCGACGCCGAGTACGCGGTGATCGGGCGTGTCGCCCGACGCATCTGGTCAAAAGCGATGCGTGACTTGTACGGGGCGAGCGAACGCAGTCAGAAGCTCAAGTACCACATTCAGACATCGGGGCGGTCGCTCCACGCACAGGAGATCTCCTTCAACGATATCCGCACCACCCTCCAGGCCCTCTATGCCATCTACGACAACACCAACAGTCTCCACACCAACGCCTATGACGAGGCCATCACCACGCCTACGGAGGAGTCGGTCCGTCGGGCCATGGCGATCCAACTCATCATCAACCGCGAACTGGGCTTGGCGAAAAACGAGAATCCTCTCCAGGGAGCGTTCATTATCGAGATCCTCACCGACCTGGTCGAGGAGGCCGTCATGGCGGAGTTCAGCCGGATCGATGACCGCGGCGGTGTTCTCGGCGCCATGGAGCGCCAGTACCAGCGCACCCGGATCCAAGAGGAGTCGATGTATTACGAGCAGCAGAAGCAGTCGGGAGAACTGCCCGTGATCGGGGTGAACACCTTCCTCTCCGACGAGGGGTCACCGTTCGTGATTCCCGACGAGCTGGTTCGCTCCACCGACGAGGACAAGGACGCACTCATCGCCGGGGTGGAAGCGGTCAGGGAGCGGTTCCCGGAACAGAGAACCCGTGCTTTGGACGATCTTGGCCGCGAATCCACCAGCGACGGGAACGTGTTCGCCGCCCTGATGGAGGCATCCAAGACGTCCTCCCTGGGTCAGATGTCCGACACCCTCTACCACGTCGGCGGCCAATACCGCCGCAACATGTGAGCGTGTGCGTCGCCACCGTTCTGTGCGGATCTTTGACGCGTTGGGGCGAGATTCTACGCGCAGAACGGGGACGAGGGGCCGGTGAACCGTTCTGTGCGGATCATTGACGCGTTGGGGCGAGATTCTACGCGCAGAACGGATGGGGGATGGAGTACCAAAAAGATGGGGATCGTGCCACCATGAGGGGGCTAGGTGACACTCCTGCTCCACATCTCCACCCCTGACATCTCCTGAAATGAGCACATGAACGACGAGACGCGCATTCTCCCACCTGAAGATCGCCCCCAGTTGACACCCGAACCATCGGGTTCGGATCGGCGAGCCCGTAAGAAGGGGCGTAAGCGAGGACGCAGCACAGGACAAAAGTGGGTGATACGTCTTCTCATACTGGCAATCGTCCTGGTTGCCGGCGTAATCGGCGTTGGTCTTCTCGCTGATTTCCGTATGGGTGAAGCCGGCGAGCTCACCTCACTCGCCGAGGGGAGCGGCACTTATCTCATCGTGGGCACTGACAGCCGGGAAAACCTACCTGAGGACGTAGAGGGAAATTTCGGCGATTTCGAGGGGGCAAGGGCGGACGTCATCATGCTCATGCAGGCACGGGGCGATTATCGCCAGCTCCTCTCGATCCCCCGTGACCTCAAGGTGGAGATCCCCGACAATGGAACGAACAAGGTCAATGCCGCTTACGCCTTCGGTGGCCCCGATCTTTTGGTGCAGACGGTAAGCCAGGAGACCGGGATCGATATCAACCATTACATCGAGGTCGACTTCGCCAGCTTCGCCGGGATCGTCGACTCTGTCGGTGGAATCGAGCTCGACCTCGAATACCCGGCGAGGGATGCCAAGTCGGGACTCGACCTCGAAGCGGGACGACAGACCGTCAATGGGAGCGATGCCCTCGCCTACGCCCGTTCCCGGTCATACGAGGAGCTGATCGACGGCGAGTGGGTATCCTCCGGTGGCGGTGACATTGACCGGACGGGGCGGCAGCGGGAGGTCCTCTTACAGCTCATCTCCAAGGCAACCAGCCCGTCGGGTCTCATCCGTAGCCCCGGTGTGCTCGCCGAGGTAACGGGTCAGATGAAGGTCGACTCCACCGTATCGCCACTAACGCTGTTTCAGACTGCCCTCGGCTTCCGCGTCGCCGGGACGACCCAGGCCGTGTCGCTCCCCGTGGTCAACTCAAACGAGGGCGGTGTCGCCTACGTGGTGAGGGAGGAGCCTGCCGCCACCGACGTCATCAACGCCTTCGCCAGCGGTGAGAGTCTCGAAACCGCCGCTGAGAGTGTCGAATAGACCCATCGTTGCCACCCATTAACCTCCACCACCTATGAAGCGAGAAGTTCCCGACAAGCCCAAATTGGACGGAATCGACCAGATTTGGGTCGAGCGGTGGAAGGAGACCGATCCCTATCGGTTCCCAGGCGCCAAGAAGCGATCCGAGGTGTATTCCATTGATACGCCGCCCCCCACGGTGTCGGGGGAGCTTCATATTGGTCACGTCTTCAGCTACACCCACACCGACATCATCGCCCGCTACCAGAGGATGCAGGGGCGGAAGGTGTTCTATCCCATTGGCTGGGACGACAACGGCCTCGCAACGGAGAAACGGGTCCAGAACTACTACGGGGTCATCTGTGATCCCTCGCTTCCCTTCGACGCCGACTTCGTCCCACCCACGGACCCATTCGACCCACCGAAGCCGATAAGCAGACGGAATTTCGTCGAGCTGTGCCACCTTCTCACCGATGAGGACGAGACCGTATTCGAAGATGTGTTCCGCGGATTGGGGCTTTCCTTCGACTGGAGTCGTCTCTACACCACCATCGGG
>WHTL01000117.1 GCA_009377735.1 Acidimicrobiia bacterium | reverse complement strand
CGGTTGGGAGGGCCAAGGCGCCGACGCGGCTGACGAGGCGGTCACGTCGACATCGTCGGTATTCACCTCCCTTGCAGACAACTTCTACTCGGCAGGTTCTGTGATCGACGGGTTTCGCGAGAGGATCGACGAGATTCTCACCGACATCGAGACCAAGGAGGGGGTGCTGGCAGCAGTAGAGGAAGACGACGACGATGACGATGACGGCTGGTCCGGCGGAATCATCGGTGGTGTGGATCAGGGCGCGATTGAGAGGAGTCGAATCAACGGCGACATCAAGGCCCTAATCGACGAGGCGATAGCCGAGGACTACGTCTTCGGGTCCACCATTTCCGACTTCTTCGACAGTGTTACCAGATCGATTCTCAGCCTCTACGGCGCGGGTGAGATGTTCCCGACCCAGGCATCTGGACTCGCTGACATCCTGGAGAACGAGGAGGTCACCCCTCCTCCGGACACGTCCTGTGCCCCACACGAAGGTGACGAGCGGCTCACCGTGGTCGGTCCCATACCGCCCCCTTGGGCCGGGGCAGAGGATGACGGTGGTGGGATGGGCTTCTGGGATTGGGTCCAAGGCGGTATCGACGTCCTAGGACTTATTCCTGCCATCGGTGAAATCGCCGACGGAACCAATGTCGTAATCAGCCTAAGTCGGGCTTGGTTGGACCCTGAGAATCGGGGAGAGTACCTCGCCGACGCCGGGTTCTCCCTCGGAGCCATGATCCCCTTTATCGGTTGGGGATCGACGGCAGCCAAATGGGGGGACAACGCCTACGACGCCAGCAAGGTGATTGGTCTCGCCGATGACATCCACGACATCGAGAGAGTGGTGGATGCCTCCGAGGATGCCATGAGGGCGGCATCGAACGCACGGTTCGGTGACCTTCCATCGGGATACAGGATCGACCCAGACACCGGGCGGATGACCGCTCCAGACGGCCGCTATCTGGACGACATGGGCCGCTGGCGCAATCCAGACGGGACGTTTGCAAAGAATCCGCTGCGGGATCCGGATGCGACCGATCGGCCATATGTGCGGAACGAAACCCTCGACGACGTGCGCTCCCGACAGATCGATGAGAACGGGAACCTCGTCGACAGCAACGGCGACCCGCTCGATCCCGACTGGGTCGACCTGGGTCATCGCCGCGGGTTTGAGAACTGGCGTCTCCGTGAGAAGTATGAGAATGGCGATATCACCTGGGAAGAGTGGAAGGAGATCGCCAACGACCCGGACATCTACGAGTACCAGGATCGCAGTCGAAACCGGAGCCATCAGGATGAACTCCCCAGGAACGAACCATCCGAGGATCTCGATAGATACATTGAAGATCGTGGCTGGGAGGATTGAGATATGACCAAAGCGAATCAAGACCTCATGTCCGCCGCACAGAGGGGAGACGTCGAGGGAATCCGTCAGGCAATCGGCAACGGTGCCGACCTCGAAGCGCGGGATTCCTACGGCCAGACGCCGCTGCATATGGCGGTCGTGAGCGCCGCTCCCGCCGACCCCATCCGTTACGGGAGTTCGGACGCCGTAGGGGCACTCCTCGAGGCTGGGGCGGAAGTCGACGCACTGGATGAGAAGGGAAGTCCGCCCCTCGCATACGCCATCACCGGAGCGGCACGATCCGATGACCCCTCCGTTCAGATGCTCCTGGATGCCGGAGCCGACCCGGACATCGAGAATTTGAAGGGAAATACTCCACGGGGGATCGTGGAGCGATCTCCCAACTACCGCAACTCCGGGCTACTCGATGAGTCGGTACGGGAGAGCCGATCTTCTCTCCATCATGCCGCCGAGGATGGTGATACCGAAGAGGTTGGGAGGCTCCTGGAGGCGGGAACCGGTCCCGACATCACCGACAAGGTAGGTTTCACCCCGCTCCACGCCGCAGTTAATGGGGCGAATACCGACACCGCGCGCCAACTCCTGTATGCCGGCGCCGACCCCAATTCCCTGGGGGGCGCCAAGTCCATGCCGGCGCTCCTCACTGCGATGACGATCCGGGATAAGTTGGTGCGCGACACCATCATCGAGCTCCTGATCGAGGCCGGTGCCGACCCGGACCTGGGGATGGAAGGAGGACGTAGCGCCAGAGAGATCGCCCAGATCCGGGGTGACATCTCGTTTTCGTGATCCCTGGGTCTGTCGCTAGTGGTGTGTCCTTGAATTGATGCCGCGGTGTCGCCGAGGCATCGGCGTCGATGGCAAGGACGCAGGACGAAGGCGCACCCAGCGCGGTGCGTCTAGGACGAGGACGCAGCAAGCGGCGTCTAGGCCCGGCGAGACTGCGTAGCTATTTCGAGGACACACCAATAGAGCATTCGATTGAGAAGTCGACGTGCCAGCATTCGCTTCTCCTGTTTCTACAGGGCGCGGCGACGCTTCGATGTGATCACTCCGGTGTTGAAGCCCGCGAGATGGAGCCCACCGGCAAACCGGGCGTGTTCGATCTTGAGGCATCGGTCCTGCACCACCTGCAAACCGGCGTCGACCGCGTCCTGTGCCGCCTCGTCGTGGCGAAGTCCCAGTTGGAACCACACCACCTTTGCCCCAATTGCGATGGCCTCGTCCACCACCGTCGGAATCTCCGACGGTCGTCGAAAGATGTCAACGACATCCGGAACTACCGGGAGGTCGGAGAGGGACGGATAGCACTTCATCCCCAGAACCTCGTCGTAGTTGGGGTTGACGGGGTACAGGGTGAGGTTGGTGCGGGATAGATAGCGGGCAACGAAGTTGGACGAGCGAAGTTCATTGCCGGACACCCCAACCAGGGCGACGGTACGGGCGTCGGCGATTATGGCCAGACGTTCCTGAGCTGTGGCTTCCGTGAGCACTAGTCCCCGCCCCTCAGGGCCTGGTCGAGGTCGGCGAGGATGTCGTCTATGTCCTCGAGGCCGACCGAAATCCGGATCATGTCGTCGCCGATCCCTGATGCGAATCGCTCCTCGGTTGGCACCTGCTGATGGGTGGTCGAGGCCGGATGGATGACCAGGGTCTTGGCATCTCCAACATTGGCGAGGTGGGAAGCAAGCTCGACTCCCTCGATGAACCGCACTCCGGCTTCGTATCCCCCGTCGACACCAAAGGTGAACACCGCCCCTGGTCCCTTTGGCACGTATTTTTCGGCCAGTCGCCTGCCGGGGCCATCATCGAGGGTCGGGTAGCTGACCCAGGCCACCGACGGGTGCTCGTCTAGGAATCGGGCCACCGCCGCCGCATTCTCGACGTGGCGCTCCATACGAAGGGGGAGTGTCTCCAGCCCCTGGAGGAGGAGAAATGAGTTGAAGGGAGATAGGGCGGGGCCAAGGTCCCGAAGTAGCTCGGTGCGAGCCTTCATGAGAAAGGCATACTCCCGAAAGTTCTCCCAGAAGCGGAGACCGTGATAAGCGGGGGACGGATCGACCAACTCGGGGAACTTACCGTTGTCGAAGGGAAAGCGCCCGCTTTCCACCACCACTCCTGCGATGACGGTGCCATGCCCACCAATGAACTTTGTGGCGGAGTGAACCACGACGTCGGCACCCCATTCCAATGGCCGGCAGAGCCAGGGGGTGGCAAAGGTGTTGTCCACGACGAGTGGAATCCCCGAATCTGCCGCGACCGAGGCAACCATCTCGATGTCGAGCACGTCGGCCCGGGGGTTACCGATCGTCTCCCCGTAGATGAGCTTTGTCCGCTCCGTCACCGCCGACTTGATGGCGTTTCGATCGGAGGCGTCGACGAACGTGACATCGATGCCCATTTTACGGAGGGTCACATCGAACTGTGTGTAGGTTCCCCCATACAGGTTGCGGGCGGAGACGATGTGGTCGCCATGGGAGCAAAGGGTGAGGATCGCCACCAGCTGAGCCGACTGGCCGGATGCCGTGGCAAGCGCTCCCAACCCGCCCTCCAAAGAAGCGATTCGCTCCTCGAAGGCGGCGGTGGTGGGATTCCCGATTCGGGTATAGATGTTGCCAAAAGTCTGGAGGGCGAACAGATCGGCGGCTTGTTGGGCGTCATCGAAGACGTAGGAAGTAGTGGCGTAGATGGGCATCGCCCGGGAACCCGTCTCGGGGTCGGGACGCTGTCCAGCATGAATTGCCCTGGTGTGAAACCCGAACTCTTCGGCCATAACGGCCAATGCTAACCGGGGCCAGTCACCTCACCTGTGCGACTGGCCCCGCAGCTTCAAGTTCTCTGGGAGATTCCTAGACCTCGGGCGGGACGGTGGTGTCGCTGTCGATGGGCGCCGGTGGCGTGGTATCGCTCGATGCCTCGAAGCGGCTCAGTTCACCGCTATCGGGGTCCACTTTTGCCCACCACTTGCGTGCGGTGTCGATACCCCCAACCCCGAAGGCGATTGTGGCCGCGATCAGGATAGAGAGGGGCAGATACTGCAGGAGGGTGTTTTGGATGCTAGAGGTCACCGCCGGTGCGAAGTTGAGGGTGTCGAGGGCGGCGAGGACCCCGATCACCAGGATGGCTACTCGCACGACGGTAGAGACCCAGCTCATCCCGCGACTTTGGGCAAAGGGGCGGATAGCCCCGGCGGCCCAGTTGGCAATGGCTGCCGCCACAAAGAGGACGAGCAATGCCACCACGACAAGCGGCAGGTAGGAGATCAGCTGGTTGAGCAACCCGGTGAGCTGTGCGATTCCGAGAACCTCGGTGGCGATCTGCACGAACACGATCAGGAGCAGGAAATAGACGACCTGACCGATGAGGGCGATGCCCGAGGTTCCCGCCTGTTGCAGCATCGGTTCGATGCCAGCGGCCTGGGTGAGTCTCCCAGCTCCGACCTTGTCGAGACCTTTAACCAGCAGTGTCCGCAACCATTTGGCTATCCAGTTTCCGATCCAGAGGATAAGAAGGGCAACCACGAGGCGCGGGAGAAAATTGCCGATATCTGTCCCCAGTTCCGAGAGTGATTGGAGGAGCTGGTCGACGAAATTGAAATCGACTTGAGCAAACAACTGCATGATGCCTTTCCTCTTGCGTTCACCTTGACAAGTGAAAGGGTAACAGCGCGATTCCTATTCGTCTTGTGAGCGCTTACGATTCGCCACGATACTCACCGTAAAACCCCCGTCTCCTGCACGACCTCTCATGTCTTGGCGGCTGTGATCGTGGCCCGTTGGGGCACACCCGGTCCGGAAACTATCCGGTGACCATCTCCGGGGGGAGGTGGGTGCGGTCGCTTAATGCGCGGAGGCTCCAGGCGGCGAAACCGGCAGTCGGCCGTGTTATCAAACGGGAGACGCCGGAGTGGACGTGACTGAAGCGATCCCACTCCCAGGGGAGTGGGTCAATGCCGAGAAGCCGTCCCAGGATGAGGGCGTTGGTCCCGCCGTGGGCGACCACAACGACGCGGCGCTCGTCGGTACCACTCCACAGCATTTCCGGCTGCGCCTGTTTGATTCCTCGTTCGGTGAACGCCCCGTCCAGCCCATCGTTGATTCTTCGGTGGAAATCCCGAAAGCTCTCGCCGCCCGGGGCACCCTCCCACATCTCTTCGATACTCCGCTGGAGTGCCGTGGCGAAGAACGCTTCGATTTCGTCGGCGGGGCTCCCATCCCAGTCGGGGGGATGTTGGATCTCGGCGAGCCAGCCCATTTCCTGAGTTTCCAGACCCGTCTGTTCGGCAATCGGTTCTGCAGTGGAGCGAGCCCGCACCATCGGCGACACCCAGAGCTCGTCAACATCCCATTGCTTAACACGCTTCGCCACACGGACGGCTTGTTCCCGACCACGGTCGGTGAGGTCGGGGTCCGACCAGTTGACTCCGTCGACCACGTAGGCGGGTTCGGCATGTCGAATGAGCGTGAGCCACATGGGGTGGCAGCGTAGCTGTCATTGGCAAAACGATGGCCGCACCAAGGGAGAGAGGTGCGGCCATCGGGGGGAGGATGGTCACACCAAGGGAGAGAGATGCGGCCATCAGGGGGTCTTGATATCCCTTGGGCGTGATGCCCTCAGGGTCTTGTCAGGTGTTCAGCTCGCTTTGATCGCTGAGATCTCGAACTCGAGCGTCACCTTCTCGCTGACGAGGACTCCACCGGTCTCTAGGGCGGCGTTCCAGCTCACACCCCAGTCCTTGCGGTTCACCTCGACTGCGCCTTCGAACCCAACTCGCTGGTTGCCGAAGGGGTCGACGGCGGCGCCGGTTACCTCAACGTCGGAGGTGATCTCCTTGGTCACGCCACGGATCGTGAGATCCCCGGTGACCCGGTAGTTGGTGTCATCGATCTTCTCGACTCCTGTTGATGCAAAGGTGAGTTCGGGGTGCTCGTTCATGGCGAAGAAGTCGTTGCTCTTGAGATGCTCGTCACGATCGGCGTTCCGGGTGTCGATGCTCTTGGCCTGGAAGACGATGTGAGCTGACGACTGGGTGGGATCGTCGCCGTCTACCTCGATGGTGCCATCGAACTCGTTGAACCCGCCCCGAACCTTGGTGACCATGGCATGTCGGGCTACGAAGCCGAATCTGCTGTGGCTTGGGTCTATGTTGTAGGTCCCGCTGAGCTCGGTGGTGTTTGCTGGGATGGTGGCGGTTGTCATGTTTCTCTCCTTTAGAAAGGGGTCCGGGTGGTTCTCCCGGAGGTCTTGTTGATGTGTCAACTTCATAGTATCCTAAGTCAGATGACATGTCAACTACTTTCTGCTAGATTTCTTGAGCATGACCGAACCGAGATGGTTAAACGTGCGTGAGATCCGTGCCTGGCGAGGGTATCAGCGTATGGGCGTGCAGCTCACGGCCCAGCTTCATCGCAGTCTCCAAAAGGAGGCAGGACTCTCCCTCTCCGACTACGAGGTACTCGTCCATCTTTCCGAAGCCGACGGGGGCCGGCTCCGGTCCTACGAGTTGGGCTCCAGATTGCAATGGGAGAAGAGTCGACTTTCACATCATCTGAGCCGAATGGAGCGTCGTGGGTTGGTGACTCGCGAGACGTGCGAGAGTGATGCCCGAGGCCTCTTCGTGGTCATCACACCTCGGGGGATGGACACGATCGAGAAGGCCGCGCCCCACCATGTCGACGATGTGCGCGACAACCTGATCGATCTGCTCACCCCCGAGGAACTGGACGTGCTGGCCGACATCTCCGAGAGGGTGCTGGCGCAACTCGACGCGGGGGGCGAGGCCGAGTCCGCCTAGACCGGCATTACCCTTCCCCCTGAACGGAGGGGTGGCTGAGCGGTCGAAAGCGACGGTCTTGAAAACCGTTAGGCCCCGTTAGGGGTCTCGAGGGTTCGAATCCCTCCCCCTCCGCTCTTTTCTGTGGGGGGCGATCATTGCTTCGCTACGCTCGCAAAGTGAAGCCCCCCACACCCCTACCCTGAAGCCCGTGAACAGGGCGACTGCTGAGCTGGACGAGTTGGGGATCGAGTACGAGGTGCGACGGCATGGAAGGGTTGGATCGCTGGTGGAGGCGGCGGCGGCACGTGGGGTGGAAGCTTCCCATCTGGTGAAGACGATGGTGGTGCGGGTGGCAGAGGGCAACTATCGGCTGGTGATGGTGCCTGGTGACAGTGTCATCTCATGGCCCAAACTTCGGGAGCTCCTGGGTGTTTCACGGATGACGATGGCCGGGGCCGATGAGGCTCGTGAGGTCACCGGATACGAACGGGGCACCATCACGCCGTTCGGGGCGCCAAAGGCTCTCGAGGTGATCGTGGATGAGCGGGTGGTGGGTGAAACCATATCCGTCGGTGGTGGCGAGCACGGTATGGGGATCACCATCTCCGCTGATGATCTGATCAAGGCCAAGAGTGCCACGGTCGCCGCCGTGACCGAACCGGCCTACTAGGTCAATCCGAGAGGGTGTAGTTGGGAGTCTCCCTGGTGATTCGGATGTCGTGTGGATGGGACTCCCGGATGCCACTGGCGGTGATTTGGGTGAAGGTGGACTCGGTACGGAAGGTATCCAAGTCAGGGGCACCGCAGTAACCCATGGCGGCGCGCAGACCTCCTATGAGTTGGTGAATTACGTCGGCCATTGGGCCCCGATGGGGGACCATGCCCTCCACACCCTCTGGTACGAGCTTCTCCGCACCGCTCTGGAAATACCGCTCGGCGGAGGACGAGTCCCCGCCCATGGCACCGAGACTTCCCATGCCGCGGTACGACTTGTAGCGCCGACCCTCGTGGAGAAGATCCTCGCCAGGTGCTTCATCGGTCCCGGCCAGCAGGGAACCGAGCATCACGCTCGTCGCCCCCGCACCGATAGCCTTGGCGAAATCCCCTGTCTGTTTGACCCCGCCATCGGCGATCACGGCGACGTCGTGGTCTAATGCGACGGAGGCGGCATCGAGAACGGCGGTGAATTGGGGGACGCCGACACCGGTGACGATCCGAGTCGTGCAGATCGAGCCGGGGCCGATACCCACCTTGATGGCGTCCGCTCCTCGTTTGATGAGATCCTCGGCACCGGTCTGGGTTGCCACATTGCCTGCCACCAACGGCAGATCTGGATATGTTTCACGGAGCGTCTCCAGGGCATCGAGAATCCCCTCAGAGTGCCCGTGCGCCGAGTCGAGGATGAGGGCATCGACCCCAGCTTCCACCAACCCAGCGGCGCGGTCTGCCAGGTCCTTTGACGCACCAACCGCAGCTGCTGTGCAGAGCCTGCCACTGCCGTCCTTTGTGGCGAGTGGGTAGTCGGTTGTTTTGCGCAGGTCCTTGATCGTGATCAGCCCGGTGAGGGTCCCGTCCGGATCGACGATGGGTAGCTTCTCGATTCGTTCTGTCCTGAGGATTTCCCGGGCATACTTGAGGTCGACCCCGGTGTTGGCGGTGATCAGGTTCTCCGAGGTCATCCTGGTGGAGACCGCCCGGGTGTAATCGTCCTCGAAGCGGATGTCACGGTTGGTGATGATTCCAACCAATTTGGAGTCTCCATCGATGATGGGGACACCCGAGATCCGATAATGGGCCATGAGGTCCTCGGCATCCTGAAGGGACGCCTCCGGATGCAGGGTTATCGGGTCGCTGATCATCCCCGACTCGGATCGCTTCACCCGACGCACCATGTCAGTCTGCGCCTCGACTGTCTGCCGTTTATGGATAACACCGATACCGCCCGATCGGGCGAGTGCGATGGCTGCAGCCGTCTCGGTGACAGTGTCCATGGCGGCTGACACCACGGGGATGGCAAGCTCTATGTCGCCGGCAAAAGTCGTCCGAACCGAAACATCTCTGGGAACGACCCTCGATGCCCGGGGTGTGAGGAGCACGTCATCGTAGGAGAGACCGAGACCCGTGACCTTGCTCATGTTTCCCTCCAGATAGCTGCGCCCAATGACCTATTCAAAAGATTAGCGCCAGACCACTCAGAGCGGTTTTATCATTTTGACGGCGCGACCCGTGCTGAGGTCACCGATGCGGTGGGCTTCCAGTTCGTCGGTCTTCTTCCAACCGCGCTTCTCATACCAGTCTTGACTCCTCGTATTCTTCTCGTGAACCCAGAGGAGAGCGGTAGAGATGCCGTCCTCGCTGATTTGACGCTCCGCCTCGGCCAGGAGGATGGTCCCGATCCCCTGTCCATAGACCTCGGGCGACACATAGAGAGCGCTGAGCTCGTCGGCGCGCACCGCGGTGAATCCGACGACCTTGCCTTCATGGTCGGCGATCCATACTGGAAGATTGTGAGCCAGGGCTTCGGCCCATTGCTGGGAGCGGCGGGTGACGGTCAGTCGATCGAGCACGTCGTCGTCGATCACCCCCCGATACGTCGCCTCCCAACCATCGACATGAACCTTGGCAATGACGTCAGCATCGTCAATGAAGGCATTGCGGACCTCTACATCCATGGAACTACGCTACTCGCTCTTCAATGGGTTGAATACAGAACCTTTCAAGGCCCCTTTTCTTCTCCAGCGACGTATTTGTTGAATAGGCTTGTTCTCCACCGATGAGTTCTGGGTTCCTGTCCAGTCGGTACTGATACAGGCCGACTCCAACGGAAGGAACAGATTATGGGAAAGATCACCCTGACGGAGTTCATCACTCTTGACGGTATCTATCAGGGTCCGGGCGGACCCGAGGAAGACCCACGCGATGGCTTTGACGTCGGTGGCTGGGTCACGCCGTACATCGACGAGGGATTCGGCGAGTTCGTCGACGAGATTTGGGGCCGTCCTGGTGCCTTTCTGCTGGGTCGGCGCACCTACGAGATCTTCGCGGGCTATTGGCCGAATCAACCTGATTCCGACGGTCCGGTGCCCACGAAGCTCAACTCACTTCCCAAGTATGTCGTGTCGACCACCTTGGAAACGGCAGATTGGGCCGGGAGCACCATCATTGGTGAAGACATCATCCACAAGGTCAAGACGATCAAGGATGAGACTGACGGTGAGCTCCAGATGCATGGAAGTGGTGCCCTCGCACAGTCCCTGATGTCGCACGACCTCATCGATACCATCTACCTTCTGGTCTTCCCGGTCGTGCTTGGAAAGGGACTGCGTCTGTTCGCCGACGGCGCTAACCCAACCAGGTTCCAACAAGTCGAGGCTCGGAGTAGCAGTAGCGGCATCTCCATGCATACCTACGAACTCGCAGGCAAACCGGAGTACGGCACCGTAGGCGAGTGATCCGCCTCAGCCTCGGAGAATCAGGCCCGAGTCGGAAACGTCCTGAGGGGTCAGCGTCAGCGCTCCGTCGTTGATCGACCAAGTCAGGGGATGCGAGAGCAATTCGAGGAACTGCCTCTCAGCCTTGGCGAGCTCCTCGCCAATGCACGCCTTCCTCGTTGTCGCGACCCTACCGATCGTGATCGTGCCGTCCTCGATTGTTGCCGTCCCCGAACCCGTGTTGCGAGGTGTGGTGACGTAGATGCGACCGTCGGCGTCGAATCTGAGGCTGCTCTTGCCGTCAGAAATGGGTTGGGGTCCGCCGACCGTGATCCAGGCTGATGAAGTCCACTCGTGGTCCAAGAGTGGTTGAGGAATGGTAGGCGGGACGTCCGTCGTTGATGGCT
>WHTL01000129.1 GCA_009377735.1 Acidimicrobiia bacterium | reverse complement strand
TTGCGAGCAACTCCATGCGCCGAGGAGGATTGTCCATTCGCGAGCCTTTCCCGATTTAAACGCTGCCTCACGACACTGAACACTACCGAGCGTAGCAGGGCGCATTCGCACAGGGTATGCTACGCGAACCCAGATCGGAGGAGTCGCATGACAGACGTTGTTGTCGGGTTAGTAGCGGTTCTCGTAGGAGTCCTTCTTTGCTTCCAGGGGTGGTTGATGCTCCGGACTCTGATTCCGATTTGGGGGGCCTTCGCCGGGTTCTTCCTTGGTGCCGGCGTTGCGTCGTCGGTCACCGGCGACGGTTTCCTGTCCACCGTGGTGGGGTGGATCGTCGGATTGGTCGTCGCCCTCGTCTTCGGCCTGCTCGCCTACCTTTACTACGAGGTCTCGGTTGTGCTCGCACTGGGCGCTCTCGGGTTCTCGATCGCCACCGCGTTGTTGGTGGCAATGGGTGTCACCTGGTCATGGGTGATCATCCTCGTCGGCGTCCTCGTGGGGATCCTCCTGGCGTTCGTCGCCATCGTCGGCGACCTCCCCACGATGATCCTGGTTCTGCTCAGTGCCACCGGCGGGGCCAGCATCATCGTCGGCGGAGCCATGCTCATGCTTGGCGATGTCGACTTGGCCGACTTCACGTCGGGGGCAACAACGCAGCGTCTGGAGGACGACTGGTGGTGGTACGCCACGTATGCCGTCCTCGTAATTGCCGGGATCGTCGTCCAGATGCGTGGGATCAGCCGGATCGCCGGGACGATGCGTGACACCTGGCGTGATGCTGGTGGACGTGAGATGCGGTCTGCACCGATGTGAGCCGACAACCCGGAATGAGCGACGGGCTACCGTCGCT
Source organism: Acidimicrobiia bacterium (assembly GCA_009377735.1). Lineage (GTDB taxonomy): Bacteria > Actinomycetota > Acidimicrobiia > Spongiisociales > ZC4RG35 > WHTL01. The sequence continues at coordinate 9,054 of WHTL01000129.1, read as the reverse complement.
CATGAGCAGTTGCTAGGCGTGGGTGTCCTCGCGAAACGGTCCTTGGTCTGTTGTTCGAGGTCGGCCGGTAGCGGTGACTCGGGCTCGAGCGTCCCCTGAACGTGATCGCTGCGGGCTGTGTTGGCCAACTACCGTGGTCCTCCCAAGAGAAGGGAAGGAATTCGAGCATGGGACTCCAGCTCGTGACGAGAGCAGAGGACTGGGCGGGGCGAACCGCCCTCAGTGACGCTGAAGGGACATACGGCTACGACGAACTTCTGGAAGCTTCCGCGAGAGGTGCCTCCAAGCTCCTCGCCGGCATGTCGGACCTTGCCGAGGCTCGGGTCGCCTTCATGGTCGAGCCGTCCTTTCGGTATGTCCGCACCCAATGGGCCATCTGGCGGGCGGGAGGGGTGGCTGTTCCCCTCTGTCTGACGCACCCCGCCCCCGAGCTTGAATACGTCCTCGACACCACAACACCGACAGCGGTGGTCGCCTCCTCTCCCTATGTCGAGCTACTTGCACCTCTGGCCGCGGCCCGGGGGATCCCACTCATCTCCGACGTTGAGCTGGAGGATGAGCCTGCATCTCTACCTGAAGTCGGCGCCTCGCGTCGGGCGATGATTCTGTTCACCAGCGGTACCACGGGGCGACCCAAGGGAGTGGTGACCACTCACGCCAACATCGAAGCTCAGATCGCTTCGCTTGTTGAAGCGTGGGAGTGGTTTGGGGAAGACCGAATTCTGCTCACCCTTCCTCTTCATCATGTCCACGGGATTGTCAACGTCATCGGATGCGCATTGTGGAGTGGGGCTTGGTGCGAGATGTACCCGAGCTTCGATCCCGTCCAGGTAGTTGATCGAATTGCCACCGGTGACCTCACTCTCTATATGGCGGTGCCCACGATCTATCACCGACTTATCACCCACCTGGAGGACGCCGACGCTGAAGACCGGAGCCTCTTTCGGTCCGGGGCGGAGGTTCTTCGTTTGATGGTCTCGGGCTCGGCCGCCTTGCCGGTTTCGGTATTGGAGCGATGGCGCGACCTCACAGGTCACACTCTCCTCGAACGCTACGGAATGACAGAGATCGGGATGGGTCTCTCCAACCCTTACCGCGGTGAGCGGATCGCTGGCTCGGTGGGAACCCCACTCCCGGGCGTCGAAGTGCGGCTGGTCGACGAAGAAGACCGTCCGATCGCAGATGGTAACTCAGGTGAGATCCAGGTGCGGGGGCCAACGGTGTTTCTCGAGTATTGGGCGCGTCCCGAGGCCACGGAGGAGGCGTTCCGCGACGACGGCTGGTTCCGTACCGGTGACACGGCCATCGTGGACGGGGGCCGCTATCGAATCCTGGGCCGGTCGTCGGTCGACATCCTCAAGTCGGGTGGCGAGAAGATCTCGGCCCTCGAGATTGAGGACGTCCTACTCCGTCATGAGGCGGTTGGAGAAGCAGCCGTAGTTGGGATCGAGGATGAGGAATGGGGGCAGCGGGTTGTGGCGGTGGTGGTAGCAACGAAGCCGGTCCAGCCGAAGGAGCTGAGTTCATGGCTCCGCGCCTCACTCGCCCCACACAAGATCCCCAAAGAGTTCCACTTCACCGACTCGCTACCCCGCAACCCGCTGGGAAAAACGGTGAAGCCAGACGTCGTCCAGTTTGTGACCGAGCAAGCATCGAGCGTCATCGAGTCCTAGCGGGGTTGGTCGTCGAGGACTCACAATTCGGCGAACGGGTAGCAGGGGAGAATCAGCTCGTCGGGTGGTCTCTCGAGCCCGGGGGATGAACGGTTGAGAGGTTCGTTATCCCGGACGAAACTGCGGTCAGGATCGCACGCTGGACGGATGATTCGGTCACGTCGTGATGGTAGGGCCGAACCCGGGGTTCCCACGCCCGCTGAGCGACGCTCCCAGCCCAAAGCTCACCGTCATGATGGGTTCGCCACCCGGGTGATCGAGACCAGATCGTATAGCACCGGGTGGCCGGGCTGTTCGGCCCGACAGGTGAGATAGACCTCTTCGGGCTGCTGACGCGCCCGCACACGCACCTCGACCACTCCACCGGGGGTTTGGAAGACCACCTCTGCGTTGTCATGGTCGGTTCTGCGGTAGTCGGTGACCGTGAGATCGTCGAGGCCGACAAGGTCGTCCGACTCGCGGAGGAAGTGCTCGGCTGCCTGGACGAGGCGAGGCTGGATGCTTCGTCCCCGGTGGCGCATCAGGTCGAGTCTGCCCGTCTCGTAGTCGGAGACGAGCGGCTCGGCCTGCTCCGGTCCGACTCGGCCGAAGTAGTCACCCCTGGGGAGGATGAGGAGGTTGCCGGCGAATCGATCACCCCCGAGATGGGACACCTCCCACGTGTGATCAGCTCTGACCCCAGAGAGGGCCCGATACAACGGCCGGCCCTGGTCCGCGCAGCAGATGTCGTGGCGCCCATGAGTGCACACGAGATAGATAGGGTGATCGATCGTCTCACCTGAGCCTGTCTCTCCATACGCCAGGGTGTCCAGGTCCACGTCTAGCAGCACGGATGGGTCGGGCATCGGAACCGAGACCAGCGAAGGAGGGACTCCGCCGCCCCCCGAGTAAGCCTTGAAGAAAACGGAGGGACCGTTCGCCTCCGTGCGACGACGAATCAGCAGTATTCGGACGTTCCCGGATCGTCGCTGGAGCTCCCGCATGACATCCTCGGGGAATTTGCTCTCGGTGAGGGCATCAGGGCCCCACGCCCCGGGCTGTTCGATGAGGAGCCAGGCAGACACCAACGAGGCGGTGGCGAACAGCGGCTCGTCGCGACCCAGTGCCTCCTCCGAGCACCGTGGCCCACCCAGAGTCAAACGACCACCTCGAGTAGCCCTTCTCGGATCAGACGACGCACGAGGACGAGACGGCTTGCTTCATCGAGACCGGGCAGATCGGCAATAACCGCTCTTTTGCCACCCGCCAGGAGCGTCATGGCGGGCTCCAACCAACCCGGCATCCTCAGCTCACGGTCTCCGAGGAGGACAGATAGCTCGTCGTCGATCGTTTCGATCACACAGATGGAGCCCGGGCGACGCTTGACCACGGATTCGTCCTTGACCTCGTCGAGGGCGAGAAGACGGTGAATCTGGCCTCTCAGCAGCGGCTGTCTCGTGGTGAGGACCTTGCGTCGCAGTGTCCTCGCCATCGCTTGGGGGTCGATCTTCGCCACGGCCGAACCGATCAAGTCCAACCGGCCTCTGACCACTTCGGCGAGAGTGTCATCGTCGACCGAGAAGCGGAGAGGAAGGGGCTCATCGAATGCTGGGTCCGACTCGACGACCTTCAACGCTTCCCTGACCGCCGTCGCCCAGGTGACGCTGAGGATCCCGATCGTGATATGGACCGAGGCCTGCTCTTGGGTGCTGGCCGAGTGAGGGAAACCGGCCGGTATGTATAGGGAGTCGCCGGGGGACAACAGACCGTCGATCAGAGGAGGCCGACTGGGTGGCAGATCGTGGCGGTCATGGACCATCCACCCCTTCGTTCCGTGGGATTGGAGGACGATCACATCGTGCTCGTCCTCGTGTGCGTCAAAGCCCTGAGCCCCAGGTGGCGTGATGTATGCATTCGCCTGGACCGGATGGCCGAGCGCCAGTTCCAACCCTCGGCAATAGTCCGCCAGTGGCGCCCAGTAACGATGCATGCTCTGGAAGACCAACGTAGCGCCGTCGGCGAACTCATCGAATACTCTCCTGGCGTCGATCACCCCTGCAGATGTCTGGGTGCCCGTCCGGGTCGCCTTGGTGTAGGAGGCCGAGGGCAGTGTCGTGCCGTCCCTGACCAATCGAAACGCCGGCAGACGCAGACCAGTTGTCGAAACGATCAGGTCGACGTCGTCGAGGGAGAGGAGGTCGGCGAAACCTCTGGTGTCCGATGACCGTCGATGCTGTGGCCGCTGACGCCATAGTTTCTCAGCAAAAACGTCCGGGTCGCCTACGGCGCGAACGAGAGCCTGCTCTGCGTTGATCGGGGTATCGGCGGTGTGCAGGCTCAGCTGTCCCGAGAGTCGCTGTCTGTGGTGTCGACTCCGTCGCTGTCTGTGGTGTCGGCTCCGTCGCTGTCGGTTGTGTCGGCTCCGTCGCTGTCTGTGGTGTCGGCTCCGTCGCTGTCGGTTGTGTCGGCTCCGTCGCTGTCGGTTGTGTCGGCTCCGTCGCTGTCGGTTGTGTCGACTCCGTCGCTGTCGGTTGTGTCGACTCCGTCGCTGTCGGTTGTGTCGACGCCGTCGCTGTCACCCTTGCTCGTCTTCGGTGCCTTGTCACCGCTCGTACGGATGTCTTCGTCGCTCAGGCTGTTGTCGCCCTCGCTCATGACTCGCTCCTCAATCGTCTATCTCCGAAGATAGTCGAAAACAGGCAGCTGGGTTGATGCGAGGGTGGATTGGACGACCTCGTTCGTGCTCGGGAATGATTCATCTCTGCCAGAAGGAGAGCCAATTACCGCTCGGATCTTCGATCGTGAACTCGCGCTGACCCCAGGGACGGTCGCCGATCGGGTCGATGATTTTCACCCCAGCCTCCTGGTAGCGGTGATAGAGGGCGTCGACATCGCTCGACTGTAGATAGAGGGAATTTGGTGATTGGTTTCCTATCCGCTCTTTGATGGCGGAGTTGTACGAATCGCCGTAGAAGGAAGTCGACCCTTGTTCCAGCATCATCCGGGAGTGATCGAATGACACCGCCAAGTTTCCTTCATCGACCTCACCCTGCTCTAGCTTGAAGCCGAGCTTGTCGCGGTAGAAATCGAGCGCTTCGCCTAGGTCTTCAAAGCGAAGAGCCGGGCTGATAGGCCACTGTTCCATGAGCTTCTCCTTCTCGATGGATCTCTCCTTGACGCTAGATGCCTAGTGGGGGTTAGTGGTTACGCCCTCATTACCCTGCGACGCCGATGCTATCGCTCCCGTATCCCGTCTCGGCGTGTTCGGCGAGGTCGAGACCGGAGTCTTCCACCTCCGGGGAGACCCGGATCCCGATGGTGGCCCGGAGCACGACCATGATCAGCGTGGTCACCACGAAGCAGTAGACAATGGTTGCGGAGTTGCCCATTATCTGCTCGCCGAGCAGCTGGAGGCCGCCGCCGTGGAAGAGCCCTGCCATGAAGTCGCCGCCAAAGAATTCAGGCTCGGCGAAGAGTCCGATTGCCAGCGAGCCCACCAGACCGCCGACAAGGTGCACCCCAACCACATCGAGGGCATCGTCGTAGCCGAGACGACTCTTCAGACTTACGGCGAAGTAGCAGGCCACGCCGGCTGCGATTCCGATCAAGATGGGGGCCATCCCGGCGACGAATCCGGCGGCGGGCGTTATCGCCACCAGACCGGCGACAATCCCCGATGCTGCACCGAGGTTTGTGAAGTGCCCGTCGCGGTATCTTTCGACGAGGCTCCAGGACAATCCACCGGCGGCCGAGGCCAGGAAGGTGTTGACGAACGCCTGGATCGCCTGGCCGTTGGCGGCCAGGGCAGACCCTGCGTTGAATCCGAACCACCCAAACCAGAGAATCCCGGCACCGAGCATCACCAATGGCATCGAGTGTGGCGGGCGGATACGGTCGGGCCACCCTCGACGCTTCCCCAGGACCAGCACCGCGGCCAGGGCGGCGACGCCGGCGTTGACGTGGATGGCGGTCCCACCGGCGAAGTCGAGTGCGCCGCGGTCGCCGATCCAACCTCCATAGACCCATTTGAAAACGGGGGCAAAGACGAGGAGCAGCCAAACGGGGGCGAAGACCGCCCAGGCGGAGAACTTCATGCGGCCGGCGACAGCACCCGCGATCAACGCGGGGGTGATCACTGCGAACATCCCGAGGAATGCCATTGTCACCAGGCTCGCCCCTCCGTCCTCGTTCAGGTCGAGGCCCCGGAGGAAGGCTAGGTCGAGGTTCCCTAGGAACGCCCCGTCACCCGACTGGGCCAGCGAGAAACCAAGCACCGCCCAGACCACGGGGATGATGAGGAGACACCAAAAGTTCATCATCAGCATGTTGAGGATGTTCCTCGTCCGGTCCATCCCCCCGTAGAACAGGGCTAGGCCCGGAGTCATGAACAACACCAGGGCCGCCGAGACCAAAATCCACGCCGTGTCACCAGTATCCATCGTCAGTACCTCCATATCGGACAGGTTCGATGACGACAAAGGTTTTCGCGCCTTTGTTTCGGCTACGTTTCTAAACGTCGAGGAATTTGTGAATGGATTCCCCCCAAACGACGCGGGCGACTAGCCGATGTCCCAGGGCCGCCTGACACCTGAGAGCGTGTCTAGCCGAGTGAGCAGGTTCTCGAGCAACGCGTCGAACGTCTTCGCTTCCCTGGAGGTGAACTCATCCAGCATGGAGTCGTGGACCTTTGGGCATCGATCGGCAAGCATGAGTCCTCAGCTTGACGCCACAACCCGTTACATGTAACATTCGAGAATGTCTGTACGTGATCGAGTGAAAGCGCACAGGGATCGGATGCGGGCCCAGGGTCTCCGTTCCGTTCAGATCTGGGTTCCGGATGTGCGCGCCCCTGGGTTTGCTGACGAGGCTCATCGTCAGTCGGTGATGGTTGGGGCCGCGGACCGGCAGGGTAACGATCAGGACTTCATCGAGGCCATCTCGGTTGACTGGGAAGAGTGAAACGAGGGGATATTGCTCTCGTCGCTGGGGGAGTGTACGCGCGGAAGCCACGCCCAGCGCTGATAATCCAGGCTGATGTCTTTGAGGGAACCGAATCGGTCACGGTCTGTCCTTTCACTACGACCATGGTCGATGCGCCCTTGTTGAGGTTTCAAGTGACGGCAGAAGATGACAATGGTCTGACCGAGAACAGCAGCCTCATGGTGGATAAGCTCACTACGGTGCGGAGACAGAACCTACGTGAGGTGATTGGGCGACTTAGTCCACACCAGATCGTCGAGGTGGAGCGGCGCCTAATGGTGTTCCTGGGACTGGCTGATTAAGAGTGCGAGACTTGGCGGTGCGCTCATGACGAGAGTGGCCATCATCACCGGAGCGGCAGGAGGGCTTGGCCGGTCCTGCGCCGAGAAGTTCGCCCAGGAGGGAACGATCGTCGCTCTAGTTGATGCCGACCCTGAAGCACTCGACAAGACAGCCGGAGCCCTCGACGCCGACGGGGTCGGGGTCGTCGCACACGAGGCCGATCTGCGGACGCGGGAAGCTTGTGCCGAAGTCGTGGCTAGGACGGTGTCCGAGTTCGGCCGGGTGGACGTGCTGGTCAACGCTGCAGGCGTCTACCCACGTCGGCCAGCGCTCGACATCTCCGCCGACGATTGGCAGCACGTGTTTCAGGTCAACGTGCTCGGAACCTACTTCATGATGGTCGAGGCGATCGCCGAGATGCGTACCGGAGGATCGATCGTCAACATCTCATCGGTCGATGGGTTCAAGGCGCATCCGGACAATGCCCACTACGCCGCCACCAAGGCGGCCGTCATCAGCCTCACCCGATCCCTCGCCCTCGAGGCTGCGCCGCTGGGAATCAGGGTCAACTCCGTGGCCCCCGGCCCGATGGCGACCGAAGCCGCCAAACTCACCGAATGGTACGGTCCGATGGTGGAGGAACTGCCAACCGGAAGTCCGATTGAGCCGAGCGAGGTAGCTGAGCTCGTTTTCTACCTGAGTCGGGCCGAGAACGTCAGCATCGCCGGAGAGAACATCGTGGTGAGCGGTGGCGGAGTGATCGTGTGATAGCTGACCCGATATTCGAGAAGGCCCTGGTGACCGGTGCCTCTCGCGGCATCGGCGCAGCCGTCGTCCGCTCTTTATGTTCCCGCGGGCTCGAGGTGCATGCTCTCGCCCGCAATGACGACGACCTACAGTCCGTCGCAGCCGAGACCGGCGCCCAGCCCCACAAAGTCGACGTCCGCGATGTCGACGCCCTGAGGTCGGCGATAGGAGACTTGGAGTTCGATGTCGTGGTCAACAACGCCGGGGTGCTTCCACGTGTCGAGCCGTTCTTCGAGCACCACGGCGACGCCATCGACCTCATGGTCGATGTCAACCTACGTGCTGCCCTTCAGGTCACCAGTCTCGTTCTGCCGGGGATGATCGAAAGGGACCGGGGTCACATCTTCTATCTGGGATCGATTGCCGGGAGGCATCCGACACCGAACCTGACCATCTACAGCGCCACGAAAGCCGCCCTGCATGCTTTCGCCGAGGGTCTGCGCGCCGATCTGTTGGGCTCCAACATCCGGGTCACCGTCCTGATGCCCGGACGGGTGGAAACACGACTCTACGACGGCGCCCTCGGGGGTCACGACGCCGCCGAACAGACCCTCTACCGAGACTTCGACGCGGTCCAGCCCCACGACATCTCAGCAGTCGTCAACACCGCACTCGACATGCCACCCCATGTCGACCTCACAACCATCGAGGTCATGCCCACCAAACAGGTATACGGGGGCATCAGCATCGCCAAGAACATATAGGGCTGTCCTAGGCGGTGTACCCCCATCGATGATTTAGCGTTGATGTTCACCACATCAGGGGACCTCACAAATGACTTCTGACCTTTTCGCACTCACCATTGATGCGAACGACCCACCAGGTCTGACGCGCTTCTGGGGCGGTGTCCTGGGTTGGGAGATCGTGGACGGTCCGGATGGGGTGAGCGCCCTCCTGCCCAACGACGACACCGGGTTTCGGATCCGATTTCCTTCGACACAGGCTCAGAAGACGGGCCCGAATCAAATCCACTTCGATCTGACGAGCACCTCCCTTGAGGACCAGCAGGCGACGGTGGAGAGGGCGCTCGGACTCGGTGGCAGGCACATCGACATCGGTCAGGGTCCGGATGCAGATCATGTGGTGATGGCCGATCCCGACGGCAACGAGTTCTGTGTCATCGAGCCGGGCAATAACTTCCTTGCTGAATGTGGGTTCGTCGGTGCGGTGAACTGCGACGGCTCCCAGGAGGTCGGGTACTTCTGGAGTGAGGCACTGGGCTGGCCGTTGGTCTGGGACCAGGATCTGGAGACCGCTATCCGCTCGCCGCACGGCGGTCCCAAGATGGCGTGGGGTGGTCCCCCAGTGAATCCGAAGACGGGGAAGAACCGGA
>WHTL01000181.1 GCA_009377735.1 Acidimicrobiia bacterium | reverse complement strand
GGAGTTGGTCCCCGTCGGGTGCCCACTCGGGCGGGCCGTTGCGGCCATTGCCCTCGGTCAGGTTGACGAGGTTCGAGCCGTCCTCCTCGACGACGTACACGTCCTGGACCTGGTAGTCGTTGTCCGAGCCGCAAAGGCGATGAGCCCATTCCCAAGCCCCTTGGTGATACCCCGTTGGAGAAACGCCGCAATCTGACCCCGCGTCACCCCTTCGTTCGGGCAGAAACGGGTGTTCTCCGGGGGGTTGCAGCCCCTGGTGATACCCTCGTCGGCGAGCCACGAGATCCTCCCCGGCCGACGCCAGTTCACCACCCCGGCAGCACACGAAACCAACTACTACCGTCAGAAAGTCACAACCCACTCTCCCCGAAGCTCGCTACACCCACGACATAGACCTCTACCACGGCGAAACCGAAGCATCCCTCGAAACCAAACTGGGAGAAGCGGCCACCACGGATCTCAACGATTTCCTCCAGTTCAGTGTCCGTCCCGTCGGAATCATCCGCGGTACTCCAGGAGAGCGCTTCTCCGTGGTCGCCTTTCTCGACGACAGAGAGTTCGCCACGTTCGGTGTTGACGTCGTCACCGAATCCACCATGACCACCCAACCCGACAACCGACCGGTCGTCTCGCCTATCCCGATCGAAGGTTTCACCGCGATCCCCGTCAGCATGTTCCCGCTCTCCGATCACGTCGCCAACAAACTCTCGGGGATCCTGATCCCACCCGCTCCCAACACGATCAGTAGCCGCTACCGCGACCTCGTCGATCTCGCACTGATCGCCCAAAGCCAGCCACTGGACGCCGACACCCTCAGGGCATCTCCCCGACGCCCCGTCCAGCATGACCGATCTCAAGCTGCCCGACGAAGCTCTTTGGGAGGCTGGTTACAGCTCAGTCCTGGACGAGAACAGCCATCTCGACGTACCGAGCACCGCCACCGACGCCCTAGCCCTGGTGATAACGCTCCTCCAGCCGATCCTCATAGAAGAGGATGTCCACACTTGGGACCCCGACACCGCCACTTGGAACTGACAAACCCCGTCGCGCCCGCTCCCCGCCACATTGTCATCGTAAAGAGATAGCTGTGGTCGACAGGCCAGGGCATACTGGTTGGCGCTACTTCTCAGGGATCAAACGGGAGCTCTTTTGAGCCACCAGCCCCCGGTAGTGTCTATGCAAAGGCACGTTCACTCGCGCCCAACTGTCACAGCGATGGGATATGTTGAGTGCATGGCGAATGAAGGACACCCAATGGGCGAGACGACCACGAGCGCAACCGATCTGGCAGAAAGTGCTGCAGAGGCGATCCGAGGACTCAGTAGGAGTTTGACGGGTCCCAGGGAGAACTGGTCCGGGGTCGAGGACGCTAGCCAGCTGGCCGCGGTCTTGGGCGAACTCGAAGCACGAGCGTCGTCGCTGCCTCAGACGCTCCACGAGTTACAGACTTGGATCAATTATCACTCTTCGGAACTGAGAATCGATGCCACCGGCTCAGCAACGACGACCGAGGACACCGCAGCGGCACTCGAAACAAAGACAGACCGAGCGTCCGGTCTTGCTGACGCCCTCCGAGCCGCCCACGGGGGTACTCTTGCGTGGTGGGATTCGAGCCCACAAGCTCGAGACAGGGCCTTCGCCGTAAGGGTGGAGGCCCTGCTAATGCCGATGGCCACCCGCCTCATCATCAGTGCCTCCGGCTCTGTTGTTGGCGCGGATGGGCCAGGATCGGGGGCACCCTAGTACCGGAAGCCTCAGATAATCGCTTAGAGAAGAGCCGTCCCGAGATGACCCGACCGTCGTCTGAGACGTCGGCTTCGGCCATCAGCCGGTTCAGGTCCTCAAGCGCCCCCACTCGGGGAACGGGAACGAGGTGGCGGCGACGGAACCGGCCGATCTCGCCCTCCATCCCGCCCTTGTCGTGCGCCCCGTCAGGGCCGGGGAGACAAAAGAACGAATCGAAGCCGTAGTGGGATCGCAACGCCACGAACTTTTCGTTCTCCCAGCGTTGCCGTCCCAACAGGACCTTGACCACGGCCGCCTTGAGATTGTCGTAGCGGTCCGGGACCCCACCGAAATGGGCGAACGCCAGGTTGTGGCCCTCATAGAACGATTCGCCGCACTGGTTGCCGAACACGTAGTGGAAGGCTCTCCCCGACGCCGACAGCCGCATCACAAACATCCACAACCGGGTCCACGTCCCGTCGAGCCACACGTAGAACTCGCCGAAGTCGACCTTGGCCTTCTCACCGAGATCGTGGGTCTGGGGCACCGCCACCTTCCACGACACCGCCGCCAGCTCCGCTTTCACCTCCCGCACGTACGCCCGCACCGTCGACCGGCGATGTCGGCGTCATGTTCGGCTACCAGCCTCTCCCACACCCTCCGCGCCGTGTGACGCTGCTTGGCCGGCACCCCCAAATCCTCAGAAAGCCACCCCCGGATCGTCTCCTTCCACGGACCCAACACCGGCGCCACCCGCACCGGGGACTTCCGCTCCGGCGGAACCGCCGAGGCGATCGCCTTACGGACCGTCCGCCGATGCACCTCATGGTTCCTTGCCAACTCACGGCGTATCTTCTCGAACAGCTCCACTCTCGACATCTCCTTCTCCTACCTCGACGAGCCACACGACAGAAGCTCACCGAGAGTAAGGACTAGTAGGTTGGCGGTGGGGCCACTTCAAACGATCAAAGCGGCCCCAAGTGGGGCCAAATCAGAATGGCATACCCACAGCCGATCTCGACTTCGTACGCGCGGGGGCCGACGCCTGACGGGTCGATGGCGGAGCGTCAGCGGGCGCCGCCGCCGAACGCCGTCGCGGGTGGTCAGGTCGAGACGCGGTAGCGTAGGTGCACGGCGCCGTTGTCGAATCGGTGCTCGTTGAGGAGCCCGAGGTCGGTGCGAATGGCTGCGGGGAGGGCTGGCTTGCCGCCGCCGAGGATCATGTGGTCGATCCTGGGTGAGGCAGTCGAGGGACCATTGGCGGTACGTTGGATACGTCTGCATCCCTCTGACCGATAGGTAGCGTACCCGAGCGGGACAGGAGACAGATGAGCTGTCCGACACGCCCGTTCTCACGCGGGACCCACTTAAGGATTTCTGCACGAATCGCGGGCGAGAACGGAGGATGTCACTGGGACGGCAACCAGATCCCCTCGGGTCAGTGCCCGTTCTCGTCCGCCACGGCCCGGAGCGCCTCCAAGTCGAGTACGGTGATCCGACGAAAACTCGTCTCGACCACACCCTGATCTCTCATCTCACCGAGCGCCTCGTTCACCGACTGTCGGCTCACCCCGAGGAGAGTGCCACTCGACCTCGACCGGGTCTCCACACCACCGAGGTTGACTACGGCGTCGGGTGGGTGCCGCCGGCCTTGTCCGGCCTGGATCGACCATCGGCTTGCCGGTAGGTCATTCCTCTTGGCCTGTCGATCCTCGATCGTGATCGTCAAGTCCGTCGCCAGTAGCCCCTCAGGCCCCACAAGATCTAGAACCACTTCGGCAGTTGCGTTCTCATGTCTCACCGTCACCGCCGCCGGTATTCTCGTTCTCCGTTCCCGACCGATCCACTCCGTCCCCTGTTGTGTCAACCACCACACCATACGCTCTCCCCGCAGCGGCTCCTCCGAGTCGAATATGAGCATCCTCGCCGCCACCAAGTTCTCTTCTCTCAAAAACCGCAGCCGTCTCGGAAACGTCCTTGATGTCGCTCCTACTACTCTGCTGATGTTCGCCGCTCTCACCCCCCCTCCACCACACCATCCATTCCATTGCCTCCGTGTCCCGTCTGGTGATCATCGGCATGATGTGACCCCTCCTTCTCCCCGGAGCACCGAAACTACCACCAGAATCAAACCACGTATAACGTGGTCTGGTGGTGCCCCCGCGGATTGGAACCGACCCGATTCTCGCAGACCTGGGCTTGTGGGTTCGAGTGGCACCTTTCTCCCACATAGGGGACCATGAGAAAAGGCCCCCGCATTCAAACTACGCGAGGGCCTCTCTCGTAAAACCTGGGTCCTGTGTGTACCTAGGCCCGGTTCTCGCACTCCTCAGTGTACAGGGGTGGCCAGCTAGCTTCAACTGGGTTCTTCATGCAGCCCGCCCCACCCTCTAGAAGAGGGTGTCCTGGATGGTGTTGGCTGTGGCGACTACCTGACGCGCCGTCTGGGAGATGAGATCGAGGTCACCGTGTGCCCAGGCAGCGACATAGGGGACGCTGTACCGGGCAGAGTCGATGCCGAGCGCCTGACAGACCAGATAGGCGACGGATTCTGCCTCGACCTCCAACACCGAGCGTTCGAGATCTCTCCTAGGAGCGTCGGCGTGTAGGATGACGTGGGCGAGCTCGTGGACGAGGGTTTTGGTTCGTTGCGCCCCTTCGAGGTCGGATCGGACAGTGACCTTTCGGGCGGTGGAGTCGGTTTGTCCGTTGGCCTCTCCGGTCCGGCGTCGGGTGGTTTCGACGGTGTAGCCTCGTGCCTCGACCATCGCCACGATTCCCTCCCATTGGGTCCCATCGCCCGACAACAGCTCCGGTTCGGGTGGCTTGGCCAGCTCCCACAGACTGATATGCTTCACAGAGCCCACGTCAACTGTTCTGACGTCAAAGACGACCGATGCCTGAGAGACACGAACACTTTCCCAGAAGGGCTGCACGGGTCATTCGACGTGTCCTTGGTGGGAGGGAGCTGTCGGCTGCCCGGTTAGGCGTCACCGACGATCCCATCTTCATCGGCGGGACGGGCCGCAGCGGGACATGGGTAGTTGGGCGCATGCTGGGAGCGCACGAAACGCTGGCGACTTTGTATACCGAATTACGGTTTCACGCCGTCCCGAAGGGGTTTCGGGCTGTGTTGTCCGGAAAGATGTCACCGGATGAATACGCGGACAGCGTCCTAGACAGGTGGTACCAGCCGCCGGGTGGCTCATCGGGACCAAAGGGCTTGCAGCTGATCGTGACCCGCCCAGAGTTGAAAGCGTCTTTGGACCAGTTTCGTAGCGGTGCCCGCCTTGATGTCTCCCAGGCCCTGGCCGACCTCATGCATGATCTGGTTGACGCCTTCGCTTGGCGTCGGCGAGCTATTCGTTGGGCGGAAACGACTCCCGACAATGCCGCCGCGGCACACAGCCTGACCATGGTGTTTCCAGCTGCCAAGGTGATACATGTGGTTCGTGACGGTCGTGATGCCGCAGCATCGGTGGCGGAGATGGGGTGGGGACCCACGAGTATCCGAGACGGTTTGGAGTGGTGGGGGCGACGTATGAAGACGGCGCAGCAGGGTATGGCGGCCGCAGACCCCGAACGTACCCTCACAATTCGATTGGAGGAGTTGATCTACCTCGACCGCGAGAGGACCTTTGAGAGGCTTGCCGCTTTCGCGGGCGTTGGCGGAAGTGAACCGGTGCTGCGGTACTTTGAGGAGAACGTCAACGCCGGAGCGGGCAAGGTGGGCCGTTGGCATACGCACGTTCAACCTAATGAGAGCGATCTCGTCGACGGCAGATACCGGGAGCTACTTGCCGAGTTGACCGCAGAGGGTGGGTCGGCACTGCCAGTAGAACCAGAGCGCGTAGACGAGGTAGCTATCGACCAGGAGGATACCGACGGGTGACCCATCCAGGTGAGCCACATAATGACGACATCGAAGCGCGTCTCAAATGGCTACGGGCGGCCGTTTTGGGTGTGAACCCGCGGCTTCGTCCCACAAATGGTGGCCGGCTACCGCCGCTGGCAGACCCTCGGTCGCCAGGTTCGCAAAGGCGAGAAGGCAATCGGCATTCTGGCTCCGGTCACCCGAAAGGACGAAACAGACGAACCCGTCGTCGTCGCCGCGGGCTTGGCATTGGGCGGCAAACGAGGAGTACGTTGTTCCACGGGTAGCAGTGGAGTTTGCGCACGATGTCGAGGCTGCGAATCCAGTCGTCTCCGGTGACCAGGGCGGCCACCTCGTCTTGGAGTTGGTTGTGGAGCTTCTCTGCTCGGTCGCTGGAGGACATCCTGGGGGAAGAATGACACCACTGCGCCGACCTCGACGACGGAGTGTTTTGTCCTATCCCTCTTGTATCGTGCGCCCCAGACGGTTATCTTCAAGGTGATCAGAGAGGAACAAACCATGACCGGGAACAGGAGCGACCGACCCACTGCTGGTTCTCACGCAAACGACGCCGCCGAGGCGATTCGCCGTCTCAATCACGACACCTTGCCGCACGAGGGCTGGCCGGGAGTCGAATCGGCCGGCGACGTATCCTCGATGGTGGCGGGTGTGGCACTGGCGGTGTCGCGACTGCCTCAAACATGCGAGCAGCTGGCGGCGTGGGTCGATGGGCACGCCACTCGCCTCATCCACGATGAAGGCCTCGACCAAGCAGTGGAAGAAACCCACGCTGCGCTCTTACTCTCCGCCGATGCCGCCCGTTTCCTCACAGAACACCTGGAGTCCGCACAAACGCTCACTAGCCACCTCGTCGGACCCAGGGAAGGATTGGGAGCGCACTAATTCACTCTTAGAACAGGGTGTCCTGGTGGGCTGGGGTTCGTCTGTTTCGTCGCCACCGCAGAGGTCGTAGTCACCCCAGGGGTTTCCGGCGGGTATGTGTCGGGTACCCATCTCTTGGCGGAGGGTGCGTATTGGAGCCCCCCACAGGTGTCTGTGAGCCCGCTACCGCCACCGCCGCCTGGTCGCGGGCTCTGGACCCCTCAGTGCCTGGCCTCACAGAAGGGTTCGTGGCATGGTTCCTCCTCGCAGTCGATGGTCTCTCTGCGCCCTGTTTCGTCGCCGTCGTGGAGACGGTCGGGTGTCCAGTCACAGTCGCCGGTGGGATGATCGAGTGGCTTTTCGCATCCGCAGTTCATGGTTGGATCCTTTCGGTCGTTGGACCCGGCGAGTGCGGGTCTCGACCGGCCTCACCACGACCGACGCAGGCTGTCAAACGGGAGCCGCAGGCTCCCCGGGGACACGGAGTGGGCGACCACGGAAGCGGAGGAGCCGAATGCGGGGGAGCTGCACACGGGAGAGAACGAAGGCCCGCAGGGCGTAGCCGTTTCAACAGCCGCCACAGGCGTCGGGTGTGGTACCGGCATGGGACAGGTCGAGTGGTGGGGAATAGGAACTGTGTGGTTCTCAGCGGTTCCGGCTTCGCTGGAGGGCTAGCTTGTGACCTGATGGTGGTTTAGCGTGGATAAGGATAGTTTTCCATGTATCTTCCACACTCCAACGGGCGAAGCCCCTCCCCGATATTGGATCGAGTGAAGTTCGAATTTCTGGTATCACCCCGAACTCCCTCCGCCTCTGCAGGGTCCACAGTCCTACCTCCCCTCTCCAAAACCTTTCGACGCTACACAGCGCCACTAAACGATGAACGCAACGATCACAAGTATCGGGCCCACAACTTGGCCGATCCACCGTGCCGATACGGCCGCGGGTGCCGGAATCATCCCGTCCTCAAGCGCGCTTGAGATAGAGAAGTTTCCGATCGCTGCTATGACACCGACGGGAAGCGCAAGCCACCACGTAAGTTCCTGATGGTCGTTGGTCCAGAAAATGTATCCGGCCACAGCGGCCGCGATCATCCCAAGCATTCCGCTCCTCCTGGCGCGCATCGAACAGTAGCAGCGGTGATTTTGAGTTGTTGATATTTGCCGGAGGGCTAGGTGGCCACCAGCGAGGGCATCAACGAGGCCCTGAGCGCACGTGAGATCGAGGTGTTGCTCGAGGTGTCCCACGGTCTCTCCAACCGCGAGGTGGGCAGATCGCTGCACATCAGTGAGGCCACCGTCCATACCCACTTGCTTCACATATTCGCAAAGCTGGGAGTGCACGACCGCACCGCCGCGGTGACCACTGCATTGGAGCGTGGCATCATCCGGCTGGATCCGCCCCTG